>JBBRKU010000091.1:0-7179 GCA_038231735.1 Actinomycetales bacterium
ATCCTGGAAATACGGGCCTCGGGCAAAGTCTCCTGACCGGCACACGCCGGCCGAGCCAGCCAGAAAATTGCTTCCGCCGCAGCCGTCGCCCGGACCGTAGACTGGCCCCGTAGCGGTTTTCCGACGATTGGAGATTGCGGTGGCACGGAAGCGGAAGAAATCCTGGCGGGATATGTCCGGCGGGCAACGGTTTGGAACCATGGTCTTGGCGGCCGCGCAGGTTTCGCTGCAGGCCGCGGCCCTGAGGGACCTCAAAAAGCGGCCGGCGGCCCAGGTGAACGGTCCAAAGGCCGCATGGGTGGCCGCTTCGTTTATCAACTTCGTGGGCCCGATCGCCTACTTCATGATCGGCCGGAAGAAGTAGCGGGGCGGCTACGTGAAGGTGCGCCCGGTGAGCTTTTCGTAGGCCTCCACGTAGCGTGCGCGGGTGCGTTCGACGACGTCGGTCGGCAGGGCGGGCGGCGGCATGTCCGTGGCGCGGTCCCAGCCGGACGCGGGTCCGGTCAGCCAGTCGCGGACGTACTGCTTGTCGAAGCTAGGTTGCGCCTTGCCCGGCTGCCATTGGGCGGCGTCCCAGAACCGTGAGGAATCCGGTGTCAGGACCTCGTCCCCGAGCGTGATCGTGTGGGTGGCGGGGTCGAGGCCGAATTCCACCTTGGTGTCCGCCAGGATGATCCCGCGGCCGCGGGCAATCTCCTCGGCGCGGGAGTAAATGGCCAGGGTCAGGTCCCGCAGCCTTGCGGCGTTATCCGCACCCACGGTGGAAACGACGGCGGCGAAGGTGATGTTTTCGTCGTGCTCGCCCACCTCAGCCTTCGCGGAGGGAGTGAAGATGGGCCGCTCCAGACGCGACCCGTCCACCAGTCCCGGCGGCAGCGGCAGGCTGCAGACGGTCTGGCTCTGCTTGTATTCCAGCAGCCCGGATCCGGTGAGGTAGCCGCGGGCAATGCATTCCACCGGGAACATGTCCAACTTTTTGCAGATCATGGCCCGCCCCGCCACCTGCGCCGGAACGCCCTCCGCGACGGTGCTGCCCAGCACGTGGTTGGGCACCTCCAGCTGCTCGAACCACCACAGGCTCAGCTGGGTGAGGATGCGCCCCTTATCCGGGATTTCGGTGGCCAGAATGTGGTCATAGGCGCTGATCCGGTCGCTCGCCACCACCAGCACCACGTCGCCGGCCGCACCTGCGCCCGATGCGGGCGCGTAGAGATCTCGGACTTTGCCGGAGTAGATGTGCTTCCAGCCGGGCAGCTCGGGCGCGCTCATGAATGGCCGGCCTGCGCCGAATTAGCCCCGGCATGCGGATCCGGGACGGCGATCTGCCCGCGGGCGGCCTTGGCGCCAATATCCGTCCGGTGCTGTCCGCCCTCCAGATGGATCAGCTCCACGCCCTCGTAGGCCCGCTCTCGGGCCTCCTCCAGGTCCTGTCCCAGGCCGACCACAGCGAGCACCCGGCCCCCCGCGCTGACGGTTTTGCCGTCGTCGTCGAGCCTGGTCCCCGCGTGCAGGACGTGCACTCCCTCCAGCGCGTTGGCCTTGCGCACGCCGCGGACCCGGTCCCCGGTGCGGGGCGTGTCCGGATAGTTTTCGGAAGCGACGACGACGGCGACCGCACTTTGGGGGGTCCAGCGCAGGTCATCCGCCTCGTCCAGCTGGCCCTTGGCGGCGGCCAGCAGCAGACCGCCCAGCGGCGTCCTGAGCCGGGCCAGCACGGCCTGCGTTTCCGGATCGCCAAAGCGCGCGTTGAATTCGATGACGCGCGTGCCGCGGGTGGTCAGGGCCAGGCCGCAGTACAGCACACCCACGAACGGGGTCCCGCGGTGCGCCATCTCATCCACGGTGGGCTGCGCGACGCGGGTAATGACCTCCTCCACGAGGCCGGGCGGGGCCCAGTCCAGCGGAGAGTAGGCGCCCATGCCGCCCGTGTTCGGGCCCTTGTCGCCGTCGAATATGCGTTTGAAGTCCTGCGCCGGGGCCAGCGGGACCACCGTGCGCCCGTCGGAAAGCACGAACAGGGACACCTCGGGGCCGTCCAGGAATTCCTCGATCACCACGTCGCCGCCGGCGTCGAAGCAGGTCTGCGCGTGCGCCAGCGCTTCCTCGCGGTCGGAGGTGACCACCACGCCCTTGCCCGCGGCCAGACCGTCGTCCTTGACCACGTAGGGGGTGCCAAAGGCGTCCAGGGCCTCCGCGGCTTCCTCGATGTTGCTCGCCACCCGGGCCATCGCCGTGGGCACGCCAGCCTCCGCCATGACCTGCTTGGCGAAGGCCTTGGAGGCCTCCAGCTGCGCGGCGGCCTTGCTGGGGCCGAACACGGCGATGCCGGCCTCGCGGACGGCGTCGCTGACGCCGGCGGCCAGCGGCGCCTCCGGTCCGACCACCACCAGATCCACCGCGAGCTTGACGGCCAGGGCCGTCACCGCCGCGGGGTCGTTGGCATCGATGGGATGCGTCGGGACAAGTTTGCCGATGCCGGCGTTGCCCGGGGCCGCGTGGACCTCCGAAACATTCGGGTCACTGAGCAGGGAACGGACAATTGCGTGTTCGCGGCCGCCGGGGCCAATCACAAGAACCTTCACGCTCCAAGGGTACTTTGCCCCGGCCCCGGCGGCTCAACTCGTGAAGCGGCCGCGGCACAGGCGTTCCAGGCAGGGAAATGCCCCGTCCTTGCATAGACTGGCGGCATGCCCCAAACTTTCTCCGCGGCAGCCGCCGTCGAACTTGCCGTGCTGGAACGCAGCGGCTTCGTCGAATCCCGCCACATCGGTTCCGCGGTCGTACTGGCCGGCGACGGGTCCGTGGTGACCACGCTGGGCGACATCACGACGCCGATCTACCCGCGTTCCTGCCTCAAGCCGCTGCAGGCGCTGGCCTCGATGCAGGCCGGCGTGCCGCTGCGCGGCGCCCAGGTGGCACTCGCCTCCGCCAGCCACGTCGCCTCGCACGCCCATATGGACGTCGTGGAGGGGATGTTGAAGGCCGCGCATCTGACGGAACAGGACATGGGCTGCCCCACGGACTGGCCGCAGGACGAGGAAGCGCGGTTCTGGATGATCCGCAACGGCCGTCCCAAGAACAAGGTGGCGATGAACTGCTCCGGCAAGCACGCCGCCTTCCTGTGGGCCTGCAAGGAAAACGGCTGGGACCTGCACTCGTACCTGGAACCGAACCACCCGCTGCAGCAGCGCGTGCTGTCCGTGATCGAGGAATACACGGGCGAGCAGGTTGCGCACACCGGGGTGGACGGCTGCGGCTCCCCGGTCACCGCGGTGTCCCTGACCGGCCTGGCACGGGCCTACTCCAAGCTGGGCAAGGCGCCCTCGGACAGCAACGCGAACGCCCGCGCCGCGACGATCGCCACCTCCATGCTGGACTACCCGTGGGCCGTCCAGGGCCACGGCAAGCCGAACACCGTCGTCATGGAGGAGCTGGGCATCCTGGCCAAGCTGGGCGCCGAGGGCGTGCTGGCGATGGCCACCCGCACCGGGGCGGCCGTGGCCGTGAAGATGCTGGACGGCAACGGCCGGGCGGCCACCCTGGTGGGGCTGACCCTGCTGGCGGCCGCGGGCGCCGCCGACGTGCCGGATGTTGCCGGCGTGCTGGAACGAGTGGTGGATCCCATTACCGGTGGCGGGCGGCCGGTGGGCAGCCTGCGGCTCGGGTCTGCCGTCTCCGCGCTGCTGGACTAAGCCATGGTGGCACGGCGGCGGATTGAGATTGCCGACGGCCACGTCGCGCTGGCGGCCTGGCGGGACGGCGCCGCGGACCGGGCAACGCTGGCCACCGCGGTCCGCTTCACGCTGGAGGAAGTTGCCGCCCGCGCGCCGGGGAACTCCGTGGAAGTCCGGGTGCCGCCCTATGGCGTTGCGCAGTGTGTCGCCGGCCCGCGCCATACCCGCGGCACCCCGCCGAGTGTGATCGAGTGCGACGCCGGCACCTGGCTTGGGTTGGTGACCGGCGGGTTGCGCTGGGCGGACGCCGTCGCCGCCGGTTCCGTGGCAGCCTCAGGCCTGCGCGCCGACCTCTCCCATCTCCTCCCGCTCTGACCCGACCAGCGGGGGTTCGGCCGGCCAGCGGTCACAGGTAGGCTTTGAGCCATGACTTCGAAGCCTTCACGCGACTCCTCCGTCGGACGGCCGGGGGTGCCCGAACGCCGTGAAATCATCGTGCGCCGCGCGCCCAAGTTCGTCCCGTTCCTGGTGGCGGGCGGCATCCTGGGGGTGCTGGTGGCGGCGGTCGTAGCCTGGGGGGCTCCCGGCAATGCGGAATATGACCGCAGCACGATCTTCGGCTTCTTTGCGGTCCTTCTGGCGGTGCCCGGCGTCGTGTTGGGCGGAATCGTGGCCCTGATCCTGGACCGGGTGAGCATCAAGCGGATGGAGCGGGCCGTCGTCGAACGCGCCCCGGAAGCACCCCCGGAGACGCCGCAAACAACGCCCGAGCCGGACACGGAGCAGGCCGAACCAGCCCGCCAGGAGCCTGCGCCCGGCGCGGACCCGGACTCATCCGCGGGCCCGGCGGACAACGCCAAATAGGGCCACAATCACCGGGTTAAATCCGGCCCGCCAATACGTGAGATAATTCTCGGGTGGCACGCGGAGACGGAAAACTTTCCCACGATCTATTACCCGGCGAAAAAGGCCCCCAAGATGCCTGTGGCGTCTTCGGTGTCTGGGCACCCGGTGAAGAGGTCGCAAAACTTACCTACTACGGGCTGTACGCGCTGCAGCATCGCGGGCAGGAATCGGCCGGCATCGCGACCAGTGATGGCAGCCGCATCAATGTCTACAAGGACATGGGGCTGGTGTCCCAGGTCTTCGATGAGACGACCCTGAATACGCTGGTCGGGCACATCGCCGTCGGCCATTGCCGGTATTCCACCACCGGCTCCTCCAATTGGGCCAACGCGCAGCCGACGCTGGGAGCCACCGGCTCCGGCACCGTGGCACTGGCCCACAACGGCAACCTGACCAACACCGCCGAGCTGTACGAGATGGTGCTCGCCGACCACGGCAAGCCGACCTCGGGCGAAATGGCGCAGGGCAACACCTCGGACACCGCGCTGGTCACCACCCTGCTCAAGGGCGACGACGGCCGGTCCCTTGAGGCGACGGCCATGGACCTGCTGCCCAAGATCCGCGGCGCGTTCTGCTTTGTTTTCATGGATGAAGGCACGCTCTACGCGGCGCGGGACACCTATGGCGTGCGTCCGCTGGTGCTTGGCCGGCTGCAGCGCGGCTGGGTTGTTGCCTCCGAAGCCTCGGCCCTGGCCACGGTGGGTGCCAGCTTCATCCGCGAAATTGAGCCCGGCGAATTCATTGCCATTGACGAGGACGGTGTGCGCAGCCAGCGCTTCGCCCCCGCGACGCCCGCCGGCTGCGTCTTTGAGTACGTCTACCTGGCCCGCCCGGACGCCACGATTTCCGGCCGCTCGGTCTACGACGCCCGGGTGGAGATGGGCCGACAGCTGGCCCGCGAAAACCGGGTCGAGGCGGACGTCGTCATTCCGGTGCCGGAGTCCGGCACCCCCGCCGCGGTGGGGTATGCGGAGGAATCCGGTATCCCGTTTGCGCACGGTTTCGTCAAGAACGCCTACGTGGGCCGCACATTCATCCAGCCCAGCGAAACGCTGCGCCAGCTGGGCATCCGGCTGAAACTCAACGCGCTGGAATCGGTGATCCGGGGCAAGCGCATCGTCGTCGTCGACGATTCGATCGTGCGTGGGAACACCCAGCGCGCGGTGGTCCGGATGCTCCGCGAGGCCGGCGCCGCCGAGGTCCACGTGAAGATTTCCTCCCCGCCGGTGCGCTGGCCATGCTTCTACGGCATCGACTTTGCCTCCCGTGCGGAGCTGATTGCCAACGGCGCCGCCGTCGATGAGATCAGCAAGTCAATCGGCGCCGACTCGCTGGCGTACATCTCCGAGGATGGCATGATCGATGCCACCCTGCAGCCGCGCGAACGGCTCTGCACGGCCTGCTTCACGGGCAACTACCCGATTGAACTGCCCGCCGCGGACCGGCTGGGCAAGAACCTGCTGGAGCGGGTGAACCCGGCCGACGACGCCGGGGCCACCGGCTGCGACCCGGGTCCGGGGGCCGAGCTCGAGAATCTGCTGACGGACGATGACCGTGTAGGTGCCAACAAGAAAGGGACGGTATGACCTCCGCCGCCCATAATTCCGTTTCCCCCGGCACCGCCGGGATTACCTACGCAAGTGCCGGCGTCGACGTCGAGGCCGGCGACAGGGCCGTCGAGCTGATGAAGGAAGCCGTCCGGGCAACCCAGGGCCCCCAGGTGCTGGGCGGTGTGGGTGGTTTCGCAGGTCTGTACGACGTTTCAACCCTGCTGCGCTACCGCCGGCCCCTGCTGGCCACCTCCACCGACGGCGTCGGCACCAAGGTGGCCATCGCCCAGGCCATGGACATTCATGACACCATCGGCTTCGATCTGGTGGGCATGGTGGTTGATGACATTGTGGTGGTCGGGGCGGAGCCGCTCTTCATGACGGACTACATCGCCTGCGGCAAGGTGGTTCCGGAGCGCATCGCGGCGATTGTGAGCGGAATTGCGGCCGCCTGCCAGGTGGCCGGCGCGGCTTTGGTGGGCGGGGAAACCGCGGAACACCCGGGGCTGCTGGGCGAGAGCGAATACGACGTCGCCGGTGCGGCCACCGGTGTGGTCGAGGCCAGCCAGCTGCTCGGTCCGGAGCGCGTGCGCGCCGGCGATGTGGTGATCGGCATGGCCTCCTCCGGGCTGCACTCCAACGGCTACTCGCTGGTCCGCCGCGTGATCAACCACGCCGGCTGGGCGCTGGACCGCCAGGTCTCCGAGCTGGGGCGCACGCTGGGCGAGGAGCTGCTGGAGCCCACACGTGTCTACGCCGCGGACTGCCTGGACCTCACCCGCCATCTGCCGGTGGAGGCCGCAGCGGCGGTGCACGGTTTCAGCCACATCACCGGCGGCGGTCTGGCCGCCAACCTGGCCCGAGTGCTGCCCAAGGGCCTGCTGGCCACGGTGGACCGCTCCACCTGGGAGCTGCCGGCCATCTTCAAGCTGGTCTCCCAGCTGGGCAATGTCCCGCTGCCGGACCTGGAGCGCACACTGAACCTGGGTGTCGGCATGGTGGCCATCGTTTCGGCCGACGCCGCCGATGCCGCCGTCGCCCGGCTGGCC
>JBBRKU010000092.1:0-7168 GCA_038231735.1 Actinomycetales bacterium
GCATCGCCGACGCCGATCAGGCGCTTTGCCTGCATGTCGGCCTTCGTCGCGCGTAATGAGGCGGCTTGCGCCCGGCCGCGCCCTTCTGCGATCGCCTCTGCAAAGGTGCCGAAGAGCACGGTCAGCCACAGCCACAGGGTCACTGCGATGCCGAACACCGAGGGCCTGGCCAGATCGATAAGCGTGCACAGTGCCGCACCGACCAGGACGGTAATCATGACCGGGGAGTGGATCATACGCCTCGGGGCGAGTTTGGCGAACGCGACCGGTGTAGCCTCCCGGACGGTGGACCAGGTCAGCTTGGCCGGTTTCTTGGTGTGGTGTTTGTGTTCACCGGGAGTGCCGAGGGGTTTCCTTCAGCGAAGGTTCTGGTCGGGACTTCAACCCGTTGTGGGTTCACTTGATGAGTCCTTCTGCGAGGGGCCCGAGGGAGAGGGCCGGGAAGTAGCTGAGGGCGGTCATGATCACGGTTACGGCCAGCAGGAGCGAGCCGAAGAGCCAGCCGTGGGTCGGTACGGTTCCGGAGGATTCCGGGATGCGCCGCTGTGCGGCGAGGGAACCTGCCAGGGCAAGGACGAGGACCATCGGCAGGAGCCGTCCAACCAGCATCGCGACATCGAGCATCGATGACAGGAAGGGACCGGAACTGGTGATGCCGCCGAACGCGGAGCCGTTGTTGTTGGCTCCTGAGGTGAAGGCGTAAAGCACCTCGCTGAACTGGTGGGGGCCCGAGGACGGCGCGTTGGCCACGGCGGCCGGGAACAGGACGGTGATGCCGGTCAGGGCCAGGACCACGGTGGGGGTGACAAGGATGTACATGGCGGCGAGTTTCATTTCGCGAGGACCGATCTTCTTGCCGAGGAATTCCGGGGTCCTGCCGACCATGAGGCCGGCGATGAACACGGAGATGATGGCAAGGATCAGCATCCCGTAGAGCCCGGATCCCGTGCCGCCCGGGGCGACCTCGCCGAGCATCATGTCCAGCATCGCGATGCCTCCCGCCAGCGGCGGCAGCGAATCGTGGGCGACGTTCACTGCCCCGGTCGAGGTGAGGGTGGTTGAGGTGGCAAAAAGCGCACTCGCTGCCGGGCCGAGGCGTTGTTCGAATCCCTTCCCCGAGCCCGCCGGCCGCCGTCGTGGCCGTACCCTGCGCTCCCGCGACGGCCCAGCCCATCAGGAGATTGGAGGAGATCCACAGGGTGCCCATCACGGCGGCGATCGTGAATCCCTGCTTCCGGTCACCGATCATCCGCCCGTACGTGTAGGGCAGTGCGGAGGGGATGAGCAGGAGCAGGAAGACCTCGAACAGGCTGGTGAAGACGTTGGGGTTTTCGAACGGGTGGGCCGAGTTGGCGTTGAAATACCCGGGCCAGCGCTGCTCGGTGTCGGAAGCGACTCCCGCGAGCCGGTATAAGACCCGTTCCGGCCGGCTGGTCCCGGTTCCGGTGAACACGCGGTCCATGTACACGCCCAGTGGTTTGTGAAGCGCCCCCAGTGCCAGGACCAGTACCGCGACCTGGGTGATGAATGAAACGGTG
Organism: Actinomycetales bacterium; assembly: GCA_038231735.1. Classification (GTDB taxonomy): domain Bacteria; phylum Actinomycetota; class Actinomycetes; order Actinomycetales; family Micrococcaceae; genus Arthrobacter_M. The sequence continues at coordinate 1,539 of JBBRKU010000092.1, forward strand.
CTGAAGTTCACCTGCCGCTCACCACTTTTCCGGGTGGACCAGCGCGGCCAGCAGATAGCCCAGCAGCCCCAGGGCCACCACTGCGAGCACCAGCCACATCACGAGGTCGAAGCTCATTTGCTTCCCATCCCTTCACCAGTCCCGCCGGCCCGGGACACAAGGCGCCCGATCCACATCACGAAACCCATGGACACCACGAAGATCGCCACAACAGCCACATCGGCCATGTCAATAGTCCTTTCATCAACACCCTCACGGCGGGGGATACGGCCATTCAACCCTCCCGTTTCGGCTCCCGGACCCGGTCTTAGCGCTCCCTTAACGCCCGGAAGGAAACCTTGACGCGTTCTTAACACCGGCCGGCCATGCAAGGGATGCACAAAGATCGCGTTTTGTCCGCTAGGAAGCCGTAAAGGCCACTGCCTGCCCACCGCGGGCCGGGTTCTAATGGATTCAGCCGGGGTGCTTTCCTACCATCCCGTCCGTTACAGAGAGAGAATGTCGGATCCATCATGTGGAAACTGCTTAGCCCGCTCGTGGCCCGGAGAACGCCGTGGATCGACACTCCGACCAGCACGGAAAGCCATGTACCAGCGCAAAACGTCACCGACGATACGGACTTCATCACGGTCGACGATGGCGGGACGTTCACGTATTACCCCTCGGCGGGCGCCCTGTGCCAGGATTTCGAATACGCTGGCCAGACCGAAGCCATCATTGATCGAGACGCCAACCACTACCCGCTCATCCTCGACGAGAACCGCCGGATCACCCTGGGGCGTTCCATCGAAAAAGCCGACCTGTCATGGCTGCGCCGGGCATGGAACGAAATTCAGGAAACGACCCCGCACCTTTATCCGCTCCTCCGCGAGCTGCCCGACCCCGACCCGGCATTCATGGCCAGCCTGTTCGAAATCCTGGAACTGACCGCAGGATACGGCCCGGCCGGCCAGCTGTGGACGGTAACACTGCATGGGAGGGACACTCGTCTTGAATTGCTGTCGGAGCTGACGGCGCTGCTCTTAGGGCCAATAGACCTCGCTGGCGCCGCCGTCGAAGACCCCTACGGACACGTCTACCGGCCCACCCGCCTCGACCGCCGCGGTCTCGCATTCATCGGCCGGCACCACATCGTCTACACCGAAATACCAGTCATGAAGCCGTTGAGGAGGCCGCTGTAGCAGGAGAGCGGATCAGGACTGCAGCGGGTGCAGGGGAGATGCCTCGGAGCGGCGTCAAGGTTTCGTCAAGGCCCGACTGCAAGCAGTGTTCGCGGTGCTAGTGTCTCATTTGGTTGCGGTGCACGGCGCAGCGCGGAAAGGGGCGCCTTGACGACGTTGAGCAGGCCGCCGATGGATCCGGGCGAGATGAAGGTTCGGCCAGGTTCGGCCATGAAGGCCTGGCTCCTACATGGTCTTCCCCAAACGAAAGGGTTGCATCAGGGTCCGCATGCGGTGCCCGGCGTTGACGAGAAGAAGCACGCGTGGTGGCAGGTCATGTGCCTCACCGGCGTGGATTATTTCTCCACTCTCGGCTACCAGCCGGCCATCGCCGCCCTGGCCGCTGGCGTGATCTCGCCGCTGGCGACGCTGGTGTTGATCGGCGTCACCCTGTTCGGCGCCCTGCCCGTCTATCACCGGGTGGCTACGGAAAGCCACCGCGGCTCGGGTTCCATCGCCATGCTGGAACGGCTTCTCCCCAAGTGGGGCGGCAAATTCTTTGTTCTGGCGCTGCTGGGTTTCGCAGCCACCGATTTCATGATCACGATGACCCTCTCGGCAGCGGACGCGACCGCCCACCTGATCCAGAACCCGCTGATGCCGGGCTGGCTGCAGGGCCAGAACATCGCCGTCACCCTATTTCTGCTGGCGCTGCTGGCCGCGGTGTTCCTGCGCGGCTTCAAGGAGGCCATTGGCGTCGCCGTGGTCCTGGTGGGGCTCTATCTCGGTTTGAACGCCGTGCTCGTGGCGGTCACGATAGTGCAGGCCCTCACGCACCCGGTAGCGGTCGGTAACTGGTGGACGGCTCTATCCACTTCCCATGGGAATCCGTTGATGGTGGTCGGGATCGCCGTGCTCGTGTTTCCCAAGCTTGCCCTTGGCCTGTCCGGTTTCGAGACCGGTGTGGCCGTGATGCCCCAGATCCGCGGAGACGCCGCCGACACCGAAGAGCAGCCCGCCGGGCGCATCCGGGGCACAAAGCGCCTGCTGACCACGGCCGCGCTGATCATGAGTGCTTTCCTGATCACCACCAGCTTCACCACGGTCGTGCTGATCCCGGAACAGTAATTCCAACCCGGAGGCCAGGCCGACGGACGCGCCCTGGCGTTCTTGGCCCACCAGTACATGGGGGTCGGTTTCGGTACCGTCTATGACCTGAGCACCATCGCGATCCTTTGGTTCGCCGGCGCCTCTGCGATGGCGGGGCTACTGAATCTGGTTCCCCGGTATCTGCCCCGGTACGGGATGGCGCCGCAATGGGCAGGTGCCACGCGGCCGCTGGTACTGGTCTTTACGCTGATCGGATTCCTGATCACTTTCATCTTCAACGCCAACGTCGACGCCCAAGGAGGGGCGTACGCGACGGGAGTGCTGGTCCTGATGACCTCCGCTGCCGTCGCCGTGACGCTCTCCGCCCGGCGCCGGAAGCAGCCCCGGCGCACCATAGGATTCGGCGCTATCGCCGTCGTGTTCACCTACACAACGATCGCGAACATTATCGAGCGGCCCGAAGGGATCCGGATCGCCGTGATCTTTATCCTCGGCATCGTCGTGATTTCGCTGCTCTCACGGGTTCGCCGTTCATTTGAGCTGCACGCCACCCACATCCGATTCGATGAGCAGGCCATGGAATTTGTGGCCGCGAACGAGACCGGACCGATCCAGATCATCGCGCACGAACCGAAGAAGCTCAGTGCGGCAGCGTATCGGCGCAAACTGACCACCGCCATGGAGATCAGCCATCTGGACGTGGATGAGCAAGTGATCTTTCTGGAGGTCGTGGTTGACGACTCCTCGGACTTTGAGACGGAATTGGAGGTCCACGGCATCACCAGGCACGGGTTCCGCATCCTAAAGGTGCACGGGCCCGTCGTGCCGAACACCATCGCCTCGGTCCTGTTGCACATCCGCGACGTTACGGGGCTGATGCCGCACATCTACTTCCGCTGGACCGAGGGCAACCCGATCGCAAACCTGCTGCGCTTCCTCTTTTTCGGAGAGGGCGAAATCGCGCCGGTGACCAGGGAAGTGCTGCGCGAAGCCGAGCCGGACGTGACCCAGCGTCCCTGGGTCCATGTCGGATAAGGCCAGGTATGCAGGGCTCCTACCTACAACCAGCACCGGAAGGGACGGGGGGTTCGTGCGGCGACCCGGCCGTCACCCGTCACGTCCCGTTCGGTTTCACGGTCTCCGTCCGGTCGGTCGATCCACTCCGTGCCCAGCCGCATCAGACTCCCAGGCAGAAGTGGTGACTATGCGGCGGTCCACAACCCCTTTTCGTCGCCCACGACGGGGCGAAGCCCCTCCACCGCGCGGTCAGCTGGCGCTCCTGTTCGATTGACGTAACCGGGGGCAGCCAGGAGTTGTGCGGCAAGCTGAAGTGTTCCTCGCCAACGGTCACACCGACGGCCAGGCCATAAATGACCAGGGCCGTTCCGTCATTGATTAGGCTCTCGGTGCGAAGCAGCGTGACGTTTCGGCGCGGCGTCGCCCGGGCCAGCACGCCCGACCAGTTAAAGTCCAAGCATCGCGACCCTCTACAGAATGCGGTATTCCCCATCCGTGACGTGCTCGCCGCACTGCGTTTCCGGTCCATCCTGGCCCTCGCCCAGGGCCTCCCACATGGCCAGGTGCCTCATGAAGTGGTCCGGGGCGGCGCCATGCCAGTGCCATTCGCCCGGAGGAGTGTAGATGGTGTCGCCGGGGCGGATTTCGATGACTTCGCCGCCCCGCGACTGGACAAGGCCCCGCCCTTCCGTGACGTGCAGGGTCTGGCCGTTCGCGTGCCTGTGCCATGCGGTGTGAGCGCCGGGCGCGAAGCGGACCATGTTCACGCGCAACCGCGAAGAGTCTTCGCCCTTCGCGATGACGTCGAACCACACGTCGCCACCGAACATCTCCGCGGGTCCCTTGGACAGCCCACGCTCTTGGATCAACCACGAGCGATACTTATCCAACAGCGCGCCCAACGGGGCACCAACGGCGCCGATTCAGGGACAATGCCCGTCGCCCGCAGATAGCTCAACAACGGCACCATCGCGCGAGAACCCGGGATTCGTCTACCGCCAGCCACCCGGCCGAGCCGACAGGAACGCGGCCATCCGTTCCTCGTTGAGATTCTCTGTCTTGAGCCCCTCGGCAGAAAGCCACAGACCGACCTGACCCAAATCCTTCAGCATGTTCACGATCGTGACCGCTGTGTAGCCCGCTTCGCCAACCAAGCCCGACAGCCCTCGACCTGCGGCCCCAGTTGACCGGTCTTCCTTCTAGTTCCAGACATTCCACTTCGCCTCCTTCACGGAAGCACGGTTGATCTCATGATCAGGCTCCACCCGCGGGAACTATGCCGACACGAGAACGCTCGCCCCGACGACGAAACCCAGCACCCGCACCCGATTTACCAGCTGCCCCGTATTACCTCGGCATAGTCGCGGGCTCGGCACGAATTCGGGTACCTGCCCATCGATACCCAAGGGGCCAGACTGCTGTTCCAAGTCATCGCCTACGGCTACGAGAAACGCAGCCCGATCATCACCACAAATCTTGAGTTCTCCCGGTGGGGAACCGTGTTCGGGGACCACAACATGGCAGCCGCCGTGATCGACCGCATCGTGCACCACGGACGGCTACTGCAGTTCCGGGAGAGTCATACAGGGTCAAGCACGCCCTCATGAAATAGGGCAAACGCCCAAACGGCAGGAAACCGTGCCCACGTGGCCGGATTCTTAGAGCTGAAATGGCCGACTTAAAGTTGACGAAACACACCTGTCCGAGCCCCGGCCGGGTGAAACTCCGGTTGCGGGGCGTACCCTGAGGAAGCGGGGTAACGGGGGCTCCTCTCACCGCACATGAGTCCGGCGCGCTCCATACTGGGACCCGGACTGTAAGCTGGCCTCCAGGTCCCGCTTTCAGAAGGAGCCCTGGCCGTGCCGACATTTTCGTTCTTAATCGGCCTACCTAACAATGAAGGCTTGCGCCCTCGATCAGCACCGACGCCGGAAAGGCACAGTGAACGAGATGAACATCAAGGAACAGTGGAACCAGCTTGATCCCGCCACACAGCAATGGCTCATCGATAACCCCGGCTGCCTTAACCTTCCACGGACCATAACGGCCATTATTAACACCGAAACCGGCGAAGGCGACGACGGTGACCAGCACGGGGAAATGGCGCTCTCCTCGGAGGACCGGCAATTCATCCAGGCAAAGGCGATGGAGGGCGGAAGCGTCCCGGCCGCGGCGCCTCCCTATCGTTTCTTTGACGCGACGCAGCCCTGAGGCACCCACTCCTGCGATGCCCGCCTCCGTAACGTCCTCGGCGGCCCTGCGGCCAACACCACCGGTGACAGGGTATGGATTACCCCGCGCCTAAAAGTTAGTGGGGTGCAAGAGGTTTCCGGGGTCCTAGCC
>JBBRKU010000093.1:0-7162 GCA_038231735.1 Actinomycetales bacterium
AAACTCAAACAGCGGCCGGCGCGAGCGGATCAGCGAGTGGACGGCGTCGTCGCCCTTGCGCTGGCGCAGCTCGCACGGGTCGGCGCCGGACGGCTCCACCGCGACGTAGGTCTGCGCCACGAACCGCTGGTCCTCATCGAACGCCTTCAGCGCAGCCTTCTGGCCGGCCGCGTCGCCGTCGAACGTGAAGACCACCTCGCCGCCGCTGCCGTCGTCGGAGAGCAACCGGCGCGCCACCTTGATATGGTCCTCGCCGAAGGCGGTGCCGCAGGTGGCAACGGCCGTGTCCACGCCGGCCAGGTGGCAGGCCATCACGTCCGTGTAGCCCTCGACGACGACCAGCTGGCGCTTCTTGGCGATGCTCCGTTTGGCCAGGTCGATGCCGTAGAGCACCTGGGACTTCTTGTAGAGGGTGGTTTCCGGGGTGTTGAGGTACTTTGGTCCCTGGTCCTCGTCGAAGAGCTTGCGGGCGCCGAAGCCGATGGTGTCCCCCGCGATGTCGCGGATGGGCCAGATCAGCCGGCCGCGGAACCGGTCGTAGATGCGGTCCCGGTTACCGCCCGAGGCGGCACTGCCGGCGTCGGAAGCGCCGCCGGAAAACATGCCGGTGAGCTTGAGTTCGGCGTCGGTGAAGCCGCGGCCGCGCAGGTGCTTGAGCAGTGAGTCCCAGCCCTGCGGGGCGAAGCCGACGCCGAAGTGATCCGCCACGGCCTGGTCGAACCCGCGCTCGTGCAGGAACCTGCGGCCCGCGACCGCGCCGGGTGTGCCCAGTTGTTCGCGGAAGAACTCGCCGGCGATCTTGTGCGCATCCAGCAGCCGCTGGCGCTTGCCGACGTCCTCGCGGCGCGGACCGGTGCCGCCGTCCTCGTAGTGCAGTTCAAAGCCGAGGCGCGCGGCCAGCTTTTCCACCGTTTCGCTGAAGCTTCCGTGGTCCATCTTTTGCACGAAGGAGAACACATCCCCGCTTTCGCCGCAGCCAAAGCAGTGGTAGGTGCCCACCTGCGGGCGCACGTGGAAGGACGGGCTGCGCTCATCGTGGAAGGGGCACAGACCCTTGAACGAGCCGATTCCGGCGCTCTTGAGCGTGACGTAGGCGTCCACTACCTCTTTGATGTCCGTGCGCGAGCGAACCTCATCAATGTCTTCGCGTTTGATCAGGCCGGCCATCGTCCCAGTCTATGTGACCTAGAGCAGCGTCCTGCGGGTACCCACAAGGCGCTCGTGCAGCGCCAGCGCGGAGACGTCGGTCAGCGAGGCCACCTGGTCGATGACCACCCGGAGCCGCGCGCCGTCGTCGTCGGCCTGCCGCCAATCCGAGGCGAACATCGTCTCCAGGTGCCGCTCGCCGGTGGCACGCAGGACCGAGACCAGCTCATGCAGGACGTCCTGCTGGCGCTGGTAGATGGGCTGCCGGTGATCGGTGGTCATCACGAAGGTGGTGGCCAGGCCCTTCATCACCGCAATTTCCGTGACCGTCCCGACGGGCACGACGACGTCCGCGGCGTAGCGTGTGAGCGGCTGCGGCCCGTAGAGGGCCCGGGTGGTGTCCAGCGCGCTCTGGCAGAACCGGCCGATCAGCTGGCTGGTCATGTTCTTCAGCGCCGCCATCGAGGCCCGGCTGCCGTCCGCGTGCCGCACCCAGACGGGGGTGGCCTCCAGCCGGCGCAGCGCCTCGTCAATGGCGGCCGGTTCGCTGTGCGGCAGGTACCACTGCTGGGTGTAGCCGATCACCCGGTTGCGCTGGTCCGCATTGTCCAGCCATTTGAGCTGGAAGTGCCCGGCCACGATGGCATCCTCCACATCATGCACCGAGTAGGAAATGTCATCGGCCAGATCCATCACCTGGGCCTCGATGCAGGAGTGCCCGGGCGGGGAGCCGTCCCGGAGCCAGTCGAAGACCGGCAGATCATCCTGATAGGCGCCGAACTTGCTGGTGCGGTGTCCGTGGATCAGCGGGGCGTCCGGCGCGGACCACGGGTATTTGCAGGCGGCGTCCAGGCTGGCCCGGGTCAGGTTCAGTCCGGCCGGACCGCCGTTGCTGTCCAGGACCTTGGGCTCCAGCCGGGTCAGCAGCCGCAGCGTCTGCGCATTGCCCTCAAAGCCGCCGATTGCGTGGGCCAGGTCATTGAGCGCGGATTCGCCGTTGTGCCCGAACGGTGGGTGGCCCAGGTCATGGGAGAGGCACGCCGTGTCCACCACGTCCGGGTCGCAGCCGAGCGCGTGCCCCAGATCGCGTCCCACCTGCGCCACCTCCAGGCTATGGGTGAGCCGGGTGCGGACAAAGTCGTCGGTATCCGGGGCCACCACCTGCGTCTTGGCGCCGAGTCGGCGCAGCGCGGAGGAATGCAGCACCCGGGCGCGGTCCCGTTCAAAGGGCGAGCGGTAGCTGCTCTTGGGTTCTTCCGGCACCCAGCGCTGGGCATCGTGGTCCGTGTAGGCGTGGGCGCCCTGTTCCAGGCCATGTTCGCTGCCGCCGGCCAGCTGCGGGAGATTGGTTTCAGCCACCGGAGACATCCAGTTCCGCGGCCGCAATACCGGCCTGCTGGCTGGCGTTCAGGGAACGCTCGTTCAGCCAGCCCTCCGGCAGGGCGGTGCGCTTGGGGGTCCCGGCGCGTCCGCGTGGACCTTCCGCATCCGGGCCGGGATAGGGTGCCTCCTGGTCCAGCTGGTCCAGCAGCCCCCTCAGCACTTCAAGGGTGGGCACGGTGGCCAGCTTGGCACGAAGTTCACCGCCGACCACGTAGCCCTTGAAGTACCAGGCCATGTGCTTGCGGATATCGCGCAGCGCCTTGTCCTCCTCGCCGAAGGTGTCAATCAGCAGCTGGGCGTGCCGGTAGACGCTCTCCGAGACCTCTTTCAGGCCCGGCTTGTGCCGCAGGTCGCTACCCTCAAAGGCGGCCATCAGGTCCCCGAAGAGCCACGGACGGCCCTGGCAGCCGCGCCCGATCACGACGCCGTCGACGCCGGTTTCGCGCACCATCCGGATGGCGTCCTCCGCGGACCAAATATCCCCGTTGCCAAGCACCGGAACGTCCGGCAGCGCCTCGCGCAGCCGGGCAATCGCGGACCAGTCCGCCTGGCCGGAGTAGAACTGGGACGCCGTGCGGCCGTGCAGCGCGACGGCGGCCACTCCGCTGTCGCGGGCAATACGGCCCGCTTCCAGATACGTCAGGTGGTCATCGTCAATGCCCTTGCGCATCTTGATGGTCAGCGGAATGTTCCCCTTGCTGGCCTCGCGGACGGCGGTCCGCACGATGGCGGTGAACAGATCCGTCTTCCAGGGCAGCGCCGCACCGCCGCCCTTGCGGGTCACCTTGGCCACCGGGCAGCCGAAGTTCAGGTCGATGTGGTCCGCGCGGTCCTCCTCCACCAGCATCTGCACGGCACGGCCCACGGTTACCGGGTCCACGCCGTACAGCTGGACGGAGCGAACCTTCTCGTCGTCGTCGTGGCTGATGATGCGCAGGGATTCCGGCGTGCGCTCCACCAGCGCCCGCGAGGTGACCATTTCGGAGACGTAAAGGCCCCCGCCGTACTCGCGGCAGAGCCGGCGGAAGGCGGTGTTGGTGATGCCCGCCATCGGGGCCAGTACCACCGGGGTGTCCACGGTAATGTTGCCCAGTTTCAGCGGCGGCAGTCCCAGCTTGGTGGTGCTGGCGGGAAAATCTGTAACAGTCACAGATCAATTCTCTCAAAGACCGGCAAATCCGGCTGGACTAACAGCCGGGACGCCCGCTCGCGAACCCTCGCCGGTCCGCGAAGTCGCGGGAACCGTGCCCTGGGGCAGCAAACTACCGGCGACCCGGCAGCGTTCCAGCGACCTGGGCGGCATGACCCTGTAGGGTTCCGGCGACCAGGCAGCGTTCCAGCGACCTGGGCAGCCTCGGTCTACAGCAGCCAGCCGTTCTGCTGGGCAATGTGCACCGCTTCCGCCCGGGTCTTGGCACCCGTTTTGCCCATCGCGCTGGAGAGATAATTGCGCACCGTTCCCTCGGACAGGAACGTGGAGCGGGCGATGGCCGCCACGGGGCCACCCCGGCTCGCGGCGCGGAGCACGTCCGTCTCGCGTTCGGTCAGCGGGCTTTCACCGCTGGTGATGGTCTCCGCGGCCAGCGTCGGGTCCACCACTCGCAGGCCGGAGGCCACCTTGCGGACGGCGTCCGCGAGCTGCCGGGCCGGGGTATCCTTCACCACAAAGCCACTGGCCCCCGCCTGCATGGCCCGGCGCAGGTACCCCGGACGGCCAAACGTGGTGACCATCAGAACCCGGCAGTCCGGCGCGGCGTCGCGCAGCAGTGCCGCCGCGGCTATCCCGTCCAGGCCCGGCATTTCCACGTCCAGCAGGGCCACGTCCGCCTGATGTCCGACGACGGCCGCAACCACCTCGTCGCCGCGGCCCACCTCCGCCACGACCTCGATGTCATTTTCCAGCCCGAGCAAGGCCGCGAGCGCGCCCCGGACCAGCGCCTGGTCGTCGGCGATCACCAACCGGATCATGGGTTCAGCCCCTCCCCATGTTCAGACGCAGCTGGAAACCTCCGGCCGCCGAACGGCCCGCGCTGAGCGATCCGCCCGCTTCCCGGACGCGCTCGGACAAGCCGCGCAGACCGTTGCCGGCGCCGGCCGGGTATCCGCCGGCGGAGTGTAAAGCGCGCGAGTCCGCGCCGGGGCCATCGCCGCCGGGCTCATCCCCGCCCGGCTCGCCCGGCGCGTCCGGCGCACCCGCCGGACCGACGCCGTCGTCGTCGATCTGAATGAAGCGCGTGCCGAGGGTGACGGTGCATCGCGTCGCGCCGGAATGCCGCACGACGTTGGTGATGCCCTCGCGCAGCACCCAGCCGAAGAGTTCGCGGTCCTTGGCCCGGACCGAATCCGCGGCCCCGGGCAGATCGGCCTCGATGCCGGCCGCGGTGAGGGCGGTGCGCGCGTTGGCCAGTTCGGAGAGCACGTTCATGCCGCGGTAGCCGCTGACCGTGGCCCGCACGTCCACCAGCGCGCCGCGGGCCAGGTCCTCCAGGTCCAGGATCTCCGCGGCGGCCTTGTCCGGCGCCACCTCCAGCAGCCGGCCGGCCAATTCGGCCTTGACTGCGATCACCGTCAGCGAGTGGCCCAGAATGTCGTGCATGTCCCGGGCCACCCGGTTGCGCTCCTCTGCCACCGCAAGTTCGGCCAGCTCGTGCTGGGTGGCGCGCAGCTGCCGGATGGCGTTCAACTGCCTGCTGAACGCGGCCATCATCAGTCCCAGCGAAACGATGGTGACGGGCTGGGAAAAACCAACGTCGAGGGGATAGCCGGTGGCTACCTGGATCAGCAGCGCGCCCGCGCCCAGGGCTGCAATCATGGCCAGGCCGATGGCAGGTGGGTACGACTGGACGCCAATGAAGACGGCAACATAGGTCCACAACCAGGTGGCCGACTGGGCGGATCCGGAATAGGCGAAGAATGGCAGGCTCAGGATGAAATAGCCGGCGGTTACGATGAGTTTAAAGCGCGGGCCCTTGGTCCAACCCAACGGCGGACCGAGGGCAAAGCACACGCCATACACCACCATGTGCAGCCAGATCAGGGCCTTGAGCGCCGGTGCCAAGTCCCCCCGTTCCGCGATGTTATGGCCGCTGCCGAAGAGAAGGCCCAGGCCGGCAAGGGCGGCACCGGCAAGCCAGCGCCGGGATCCCCTGTCCAGCAGGACTTCCCGGAAGGTGACCGCCGAGGCCGGCAGCGTGATCCATTGGCCAAAGCCGGCCGATCCGTCGTTTCCGCTGCCGTTGGTCACTGCCATATCGCTACTCTATTCTTTCCGTACCTCTTCCAGCTGGCGGGCCGACGACGACGGAGCCTTTCGCGGAAGGCTCCGTCCGCCGCCGTCGTCGTTCTGGTCACCGTCTTTGCGGCCGGGCCGCTAGACGCGTTTGGTGTCGCGGCGGAAGGCCAGCGCCGCACCGATGCCGAAGATCACCAGCCAGAGCAGCACATTGCCCACCGCCAGCCAGTTGAAGTCCGCACCCGTCAGCGGTGCGCGGGCAATCTCGCCCAGACCATAGGTGGGCGTCCACACGCCGATGTTCTGCAGGGCCGGAGCCATGGTGTTCAACGGCTGGAAAAGCCCGCCAAAGAAGGCCAGGAATGCCAGCACAGGACCCATGAATTGCATCACGTTCTCGCTCGGCACCAAATAGCCGACCAGCAGGCCCAGCGCGGTGAACACCAGCGAACCCAGCCAGGCTGCCAGGCCGGAGAGGATCCAGATCTGCGGTGCCATCCGGACCCCCAGCACGGCTCCGGCAGCGAACGTGGCCACCACGGCCAGCAGTCCGATGGCCAGGCCGCCGATGATCTTGACGGCAATATTGGCCGCCGGGGTCAGCGGCGTCAGGCGCAGCTGCCGGCTCCAGCCCAGCGCGCGCTCGATCGCGACGGCACCCCCGGCGGAGGTGGAGGCCAGCATGGCGCCATAGACCGCCATGGAAATCATGATGAACGCCGCCACCGACGTTCCGCCCGAGCTGACCGGGAACCGCGGGTCGATCGCGGTGTCCTTGTACTGGCTGCCGAAGGCCAGGAACATGATCACCGGGAAGGCGATGGTGAAGAACAGCGTGCGCTTGTTGCGAAAGCGGCGCTTGATTTCGATGCTGAGGAGCGTCAGGTTGAATCCGCCGAAGGGCGGCACATTGCGCTCGGTGGAAATGCTGACGGGAACTGCGTGGGTGGTCATTTTGGGCCTTCTTTCGGTGCGAGCGGACCGTCGTGGGCGCCGCCGTCGTCGGCATCGTCGTCGTGGGTAGAGTCGTCGGCATCGTCGGAGGTGAGCGCGACGAATGCCTCTTCGAGGTTGTGGGAAGTGATTTCCAGGTTGGTGGCGTCCGTCTGCGTGAGCAGGTAGCGGGCGACGGCGTCCGAATCCTTGGTGCGGATGGTCACCCCGTCCGCGCGGGCCTCCACGGAATCAACGCCAGGCAGGGCGGCGACGGCGGCCTGGTCCAGGTTGCTGACGGCAGCCCGCACCGTGCGGCCGGCGGCCAGGCTCTTGATTTCCGCGGCGGTTCCGTCCGCCACGACGCGGCCGCGGCGGAGCAGGATAATCCGGTCCGCGTAAGCGTCGGCCTCATCCAGATAGTGGGTGGCGAAGACGACCGTCCGGCCGCGGGCCGCGTCGGCCCGG
>JBBRKU010000094.1:0-7094 GCA_038231735.1 Actinomycetales bacterium
AGCACGGCTACCAGGTGCACATCGGTCCCATGTACTCCGATGCCCGGGGCAGCGTCCGGATCAGGTCGGCGGACCCCACCGTCCATCCGTCGATGCTTTTCAACTACCTCTCCACGGACCAGGACCGGCGTGAGTGGGTTGAAGCCATTCGAATGTCCCGGGACATCTTGGCCCAGTCCGCCATCTCGGCGTTCGACGCAGGGGAGCTGTCCCCCGGGCCGTCCGTGCAGACGGACGCCGAGATCCTGGAATGGGTGGCACGGGATGCGGAAACCGCCCTGCACCCGTCCTGCACCGCCAAGATGGGACCGTCCTCGGATCCGATGGCCGTAGTGGATCCGCTCAGCATGGAAGTCCACGGCACCTCTGGGCTGCGGGTGGCCGATGCCTCCGCGATGCCCTATGTGACCAACGGCAACATCTACGCCCCCGTCATGATGCTTGCCGAGAAAGCCGCAGATCTGATCCTCGGCAAAGATCCGCTCGCACCCATAGCAGCGGATTTCTACCGCCATGGCTCCAGCCCGCTGACCCGGCCCGGGCATCAGGGACCACAACCGTCAGACGCAACATTGACGCGGGAAGCAGGAAAGCCATGAGCGGTGCGAGTGCTACCGATCTTCGACTCGAGCTGGTCCGCGGTGTGTATCTCGACGGCGCGTGGTCGCCCTCAGCCGGCGGACGTATCCGGACCATCAATTGCCCGGCGGACGGGACCAAAGTGGCCGACGTGGCGGAGGGTACCGCCGCGGATGCCGAAGCCGCCGTCGCCAGTGCACGGAACGCATTCGACGACGGCGGTTGGCCCGCCACCCCCGAAAAAGAGCGCGGCCGGATGCTGCTGCGTGCGGCGGACCTGCTCGAACGGGACAAGACGGTCTACGCCAGAGCAGAGGCGCGTGATACCGGAAAGCGCTATGTTGAGGCCGAATATGACATCGACGATGTTATTTCCTGCTTCCGCTACTACGGCGGCATTGCCGGCACGGATTCGGGCCGGGTGATCGACACTGGCCAGCCGGAGGCTATCAGCCGGGTGGTCCACGCCCCGGTCGGTGTCTGTGCCCTGATCACCCCGTGGAATTACCCGCTGCTGCAGGCCTCCTGGAAAGTCGCACCGGCGCTGCTGGCTGGCAATACCTTCGTCCTGAAGCCCAGTGAGCTGACACCGTCGACCTCGATCCTGCTGATGGAGACGCTCCGGGAAGCCGGGGTTCCCGCCGGCGTCGCCAACCTGGTGACCGGTACAGGGCCGGAAGTCGGCGCGGTCCTCAGCTCCGATCCCGGCGTGGATCTGGTCTCTTTCACGGGCGGACTCGCCACGGGCAAACTGATCATGGCTGCCGCGGCGGCCACCGTAAAACGGGTCGCCCTAGAGCTCGGCGGGAAAAACCCGAACATTGTCTTTGCCGATGCGGACCGTGAGAGCGCCATCGATTATGCGCTGACGGCCATCTTCCTGCACTCGGGGCAGGTCTGTTCGGCCGGCGCCCGGCTGATCGTTGAGGAGTCGATCCACGATGACTTTGTGGCCGAGGTGGCCCGGCGGGCCACGCTTATCCGCCTCGGCGGCCCCTTCGATGAAGATGCGGAAACCGGGCCGCTGATCTCCACCGCCCACAGGGAGAAGGTGCACGCCTACGTCCGGGCAGGCGTGGCCGAAGGCGCCCGGCTGTTGTGCGGCGGTTTCATTCCGGATACACCGTCACTTGCGGCCGGCAGCTATTATCCGCCCACCATCCTGGACGGCTGCAACGCCGCGATGCGCGTTGTGCAGGAAGAATCCTTCGGCCCGGTGCTGACCGTTGAAACGTTCAACACGGAACAGGAAGCTGTCCGGCTGGCGAACGACACCATCTACGGGCTGGCGGGCGCAGTCTGGACCGGTGACGCCTCACGGGCCCAGCGCGTCGCCCGGGATCTGCGGCACGGAACCGTCTGGATCAACGACTACCACCCGTATGTTCCGCAGGCGGAATGGGGCGGCTTTGGCCAGTCCGGCAACGGCCGTGAACTGGGCCTGGCCGGGCTCGCCGAATACCGCGAAACCAAACACATCTGGCAGAACATCCACCCGGCGCCCAGCCACTGGTTCGGACCTTCAACGGCAGGAAACCAACGATGAATGATCCAGTTATTTCGGTGAAGAACCTCTGGAAGGTCTTCGGCCCCCGCGGCGAGAAGATACCCGGCGATCCGAAGCTGTCCGGCTTATCCCCGGCCGGGCTGCTCGAAGATACCGGCTGCGTCGCCGCGGTGCGGAACATGAACTTCGACGTGGCCAAGGGTGAGGTGTTCGTGGTGATGGGGCTCTCCGGTTCGGGAAAATCGACCCTGGTCCGGTGCCTCACGCGGCTGATCGAACCCACGTCCGGCCAGGTGCTGGTGGACGGCCGGGATGTGCTCCAGGCTCCTACGGCGGAGCTGCGCGAGCTGCGCCGGCGCAAGATCTCCATGGTATTCCAGCATTTCGGTCTGCTCCCGCACCGCACGGTGCTGGACAACGTCTCCTACGGCCTGCAGATCCGCGGCGCCGGCAAGAACGAGCGCTACACCAGATCCCAGGAGATCATCGACCTCGTCGGGCTCAAGGGGTACGAGCAGCATTTCCCCGACCAGCTCTCCGGCGGTATGCAGCAGCGCGTCGGGCTGGGACGGGCCCTTGCCGGAGACCCGGACACCATCCTCTTCGATGAACCGTTTTCCGCCCTGGATCCACTGATCCGCCGCGATATGCAGGCCGAAGTGATCCGGTTGCATAAGGAGATGGGAAAGACGATGGTCTTCGTCACCCACGACCTGTCCGAGGCGCTCAAGCTGGGAGACCGGATTCTGATCATGCGCGACGGCGAGATGGTCCAGATGGGCTCGGGGGATGAACTGGTGGGCTCCCCGGCTGACAGCTACATAGCCGATTTCGTCTCGGAAGTACCGCGGGCCGACGTCCTGACGCTCAAATGGATCACCGGGCCGGTAACCGCCGCCACGCCTCCTGACGCTCCTGTCCTTGCCTCGACGACGCTGATCAGGGATGCCATCCCCCTGGTGACGGGCGCCTCCTGTCCCGTCCTGGTCGCCGACGGCGACGGAGCGATCCTGGGCCAGATTGACCGCGATAGTATCCTCTCCGTCATCCACGGCTCGATCGGCCACAGTTCGGGCGTCCAGGGTTCGGGCGCCCACAGCAAAGAAACGGCAGCCTGATGGCTACGTTGTTGCGCGGCAGGTCGGTGCTAGCCACCGGGCGGGCCGCCGGCCAGGGGAGCCGGCGCCGGGTCAGCCTCCGGACCTGGCTGCTGGTGGGTGCCGGTGCCCTCTGGCTGGCGGGCTACCTGTTCCTGCATGGCACCGGCACACTGGCGCTGCCCGCCTCCGAGCTGACGGACCTGCACCGGAGCCTGAACCATTTCAATGCCTGGATCGCGGAGAACCGGGCCGGAAACCCCGTCTTCATGTATGTGTTCACCCCCCTGCGCAGCGCGGTCGGATTGGTCGCAAACTTCTTCATGGCCGTATTCGCGGCCAGCCCCACCGGCCAGGTCATCCCCGTCATGGGGTGGCTGGGCACCGTCGCCGTGCTGACCTGGATTGCCTTCGCCGTCGGCAACATCCGGGTGGCGCTGCTGACCGCCGTCGTGTTCACGTTCTTCGGGATCCAGGGATTGTTCGTCGATGCGGCCTACACCTTTGCCTTGGTCGTCACGGCGGTGCTGTTGACACTGGTCATCGGAATTCCTTTGGGCATACTGGCCGGGACCAGCAACCACGTGCAGAGAGTCGTCACTCCCGTTCTGGACTTCATGCAGACCATGCCCACCTTCGTATATCTCGCCCCGCTGGCACTGGTCTTTCTGATCGGCCCCGCGTCCGCGGTCATCGCCACCGTGATCTACGCGGCCCCGCCGGTCATCCGGCTGACGTCCCACGGCATCCGCGGTATTCCCGAGAACACCAGGGAGGCCTCCGATTCGCTGGGGACCACGGCCTGGCAGCGGCTCCGCACCCTGCAGCTTCCGATGGCGCGCCGGACCATTGTGATGGGCATCAACCAAAGCACGATGGCTGCCCTGTCCATGGTGACCATCGCGGCCCTGATCGCCGCTCCGGGACTCGGCCAGGTGGTCGTCGTCGCCCTGCAGTCCCTTGACGTGGGCACCGCGGTCAATTCCGGACTCGCGATTGTGCTGATGGCCATCGTGCTGGACCGCGTCACCACCGCTGCCAGCCAACGGGCCGAGATCGGCGCGCGACGGGCAAGAAGGCAGTCCGGCCGGACCCGGCTTATCCTGCTCGCAGCCACGCTGGTCCTTACCCTGGGGCTTGTCCAGCTCTCCCGGACCGTGCTGTGGGCCGCCGTCTTCCCGCAGAACCTCAACTTTGGGCCGGCCATCAGCGACGGCGTCAGTGCGGCCAGCGGCTGGCTGCAGACAAATCTGTACTTCCTGACCCACTCGTTCCGCGAGTCGGTTACCGTCGGAATCCTCAACCCCTTCCAGTCGCTCCTGACTGACACGCCGTTTTTCGTCCTGGCAGCCGTGATCGCGGTCGCCGCCTACGCCATTGGCGGCTGGAAGCTGGCAGCGGTGACCACCTTCTGCCTGGCCGTGATCATCTCCCTGGGGCTCTGGAACGACGCCATGGTGACCCTCGCCAGCAGTCTTTTGGCCACCATTATCGTGATGCTGCTGGGCGTTGTCTTCGGCGTGGCGATGGGCCGGTCCAGCAGGATAGACCAAGCCATGCGGCCCATGCTCGACGCCGGCCAGACCATGCCGGCGTTTGTCTATCTGGTTCCCTTCCTGGGACTCTTCGGCGCCACCCGCTTTACCGCCATTGTGGCCGCCATCATCTACGCCGCCCCGGTGGCCATCAAGATCACCGCGGATGGCATCGCCGGGATTTCGCCGACCGTGGTGGAGGCTGCCGTATCCAGCGGTTCCACCCCATGGCAGGTCATCAGCAAGGTCCAGCTACCGATGGCCCGGAAAACACTCGCCCTGGCCGCCAACCAGGGTCTGATGTATGTGCTGGCCATGGTCGTCATCGGCGCCTTGGTCGGCGCGGGCGGTCTCGGTTACGACGTCGTCGCGGGCTTCGTCCAGGGCTCGGTCTTCGGAAAGGGCCTCGCGGCAGGCCTGGCAATCGTCTTCCTCGGCATCCTGCTGGACCGCATCACCCAGGCCGCCGCCGCGACCCCGATCAGGAAAAAGGTGGCGAAAAAGAACTAACGGCACTTTTCCGCCCCCAATGTTCCACAACAGCATCCCCGCAACCCGTTCCCCGCAATGGCATTCCGACCACACCGTTCCCACCATAAAGAGAGAGAAAACATGTCCAGAACCGCAGGGCTACTCAAACGAAGTCTCCCCGCCGCCGCCGCGACCGTTGGGGCACTCATGCTGCTCACCGGCTGCGGCGCTGCAACCGTGAACCAGACCGGGGCCGCCGGTCCGTCCAAAACGGACTGCGGCACCGTCAATGTCGCGCTCAATGCCTGGGTCGGCTACACCGCCGATGCGGCCGTGTTCGACTACGTGGCCAAGAACAAGCTCGGCTGCACGGTGGTGGAGAAGAACCTGAATGAACAGATCTCCTGGCAGGGATTCGCCTCGGGCCAAGTGGATGTCATCCTCGAAAACTGGGGTCATGAGGATCTGGCGAAACAGTACATTACCGACCAAAAGGTCGCCGTCGACGCCGGTCCCACCGGCAACGTGGGACACATCGGCTGGTACGTACCACCGTGGATGGCCGCCAAATACCCCGATATTACCGACGGCAAGAACCTGAACAAGTACGCCGACATGCTCAAGACGTCCGAGTCAGCTGGCAAAGGGCAGGTGCTCGACGGCGACCCGGCCTTCGTGACCAATGACGAGGCGCTCGTGAAGAACCTCAACCTCAATTACAAGGTGGTCTTCTCCGGCTCCGAGGCAGCCCTCATCCAGTCATTCCGAACGGCGGAAACAAACAAGACCCCGCTGCTGGGGTACTTCTACGACCCGCAATGGTTCCTCTCCGAAGTCCCGCTGGTTAAAGTCAATCTGCCTGCGTGGACACCCGGCTGCGATGCCAACCCTGAGACGGTGGCCTGCGACTACCCGGTCTACAAGCTGAACAAGGTCATCTCGAAGAAGCTGGCCGACAGCGGCTCACCGGCCGCGAAACTGGCCACGTCGTTCAGCTGGACGAATGACGACCAGAACTCCGTTGCCAAGGATATCCAGGGCGGCATGAAGCCGGATGCGGCGGCCCAGAAGTGGGTGGACGCGCACGCCAGCACGGTGGACGCCTGGCTCAAGTAGTCAGCTGCGGCAAATGGCATAAGTTGGCGGGGGCTGGTCTCGGGAGAGGGCAGCCCCCGGCAACGTCGCCGGCTGTTCACCCGGCCGGCTGGTCTCCCTGGACCCTGGGCCGCCACACGCCAAAGCGGTTGCCCTGCGGGTCGATCAGGTGGGCGAATTCTATGGCCGGGTTCGCGGTGACCGGCAGGGCGACGGCGGCTCCCAGACTCTGTGCCTTCTTCACGGCCTCCGCGACATCATCGACGTGGACGTAAAAAATACCCCAGTGCTCGCCACCCATGGCCGATGTATCCCAGAGGCCGCCTGCGGATGTGTTCACCATTGAATACGCGGCCGGAGACGGTGGGCCGATTTCCCACTCAAACATTTGCCGGTAGAAGGCTTTGCTTGCTTCCGGGTCAGGTGACCCGACTTCGAAGTAGTCGACGACGTTTGCCATGTTGGCGAATCTACGCCGGGGCCATGGAGCCGTCAACCGCTAGGAAGGCCGGTTGACCAGACGTCGCGTTTCTCGATGGCCGCGCCCTCCAGAGTGTTGGCGCCACCTCAGATGCATGAGACGCATAGCCGGGCCCAGCGATGGGGGCCACGATGCGGGTGTTTAGTGCGGGTTTTTAGAAGGGTGGTGGTTCGGGGTCGATGCGGTAGGTGCGCCCGGTGGGGGTGGTGAAGATGAAGGTGCCGGGGGTGGGTTGGGTGACGGTCCAGCCGGTGTCGGGGTCGTCTTTGAGGTGGTGGCAGTACTCGGAGAGGGCTCCGAGGTTGTCGTGGCTGGTTTCCCCCAGCGGC
>JBBRKU010000095.1:0-7094 GCA_038231735.1 Actinomycetales bacterium
ACAGCAGATTATGTATAAAGCCCGGCTCGACACTGAACCCGGTGCCGAACGGCAAAGAATACCAGGAGCGTGATCACCTCGAAGTCCTAGTGGATGAACGTCTAGAGCGGCATGACAGATGCAATAGCCGTCGCAGCGATCATGGCGTCGTAGGAGCGGGCGCTCGGTTTGCGGCCGAAGGCGCGCAAATCCGCCGCTACCTGGCCGAATGCGCGTGCAGCGGCTGCGTCGAAGGGCAGCGGGTCAAAATCGGCCTCGGCCTGCTGTAAATGCGCCTGGCGGGCGGCCCGATCTGATTCGGTTGCCGCGACAAGGGGCCCCACAGACAGCTCGGCGAGGGTGATCGCGCTGATGAGCGGCTCCGAAGGCAGGTCTTCAGCGTCATGGATTCTGCCCAACAGGATCACCGTTGATGTGTCCAATATGCCCCGAAGCCGTTCGGTCACAGCGAGGAATCCATGACGGAGTCGACGTCACGCTTGAAGGTGTCCGGATTGACAAGGGGCAGCGCACGTCGGCGTGCGATGAGTTCCGAAGCGCTCAGTCCGCGGCGAGGCAGCGGAAGAAGTTGAGCAACGGCGGCGCCGGAGCGCACGACGGTGACGACCTCGCCGGAAGCCACCCTGTCCAGGACGGCGCCGCCATGGTTTCGGAGCTCGCGGACGTTGACCTCACCCATGTGAACAGTGTATCACGCGTGATACATATAAGGATTGCAATTTCTGTTACTAAACTGGACTCGCACCAGGTTCGCCGTCAGCATCAGTCCAGCACCAGCCTCGGCGACTCATCCGCGATAAGGACGGCGGGGACACCGAGCGGGATGCTCTGTGCCGCGGGTCCGTGCCCAAATCCCAGCTCCCACACCAGCGGGATACCTAACGGAGTCAACAGCTCGGTGCACAGCGCCTTGACCTCGGCCAGCTCACCACAGTCCTTCCAGGACCCAAGTGCCAGCCCGGATATACCGTCGAACCATCCCGATCGCAGCAAAGTGGTCAGCAGGCCATCCAGCTTGTAGACGTCCTCGGTAATATCCTCCAGCAGTCCGATCCGTCCGTTGTTGGATGGTTTGGGCTTTCCGCCGGCGCCGGTCGTCATCGCGAGCAGGCTGAGGTTTCCACCGGTCAGGGTTCCCCGCGCGGTGCCCGGCACCAGTGTTTGGGCATCGGCGGAGGTGAACACCCGGCCGGGGAAGGGCTCCAGCACGGCCTGGCGCAGGCTGGCGTTGGCCGCGGCATTGTCCAGCAGGGCCCCGGTGGCGATCATCGGAGTAAACCACGTCGGGAAGTCCAGCTCGTGCGCCCAGAATTCGTGCAGGGCAGTCACATCAGAAGAGCCGTACAGCGGCTTGGGCTCGGCCGCCCGGAGAGCGTCAACGTCGAGGATATCCAACAGCCGGACGGCCCCGTATCCGCCCCGGACCACAAAGACCCCTGCCAGTGACGGGTCGCACCAGGCGCGCTGCAGATCCTGAGCGCGCTGCCGGTCGGTGCCTGCGAGGTAGGACGCCCGGGGGTGTTTGGACTGCAGATATTCGCCTGGGACGGGAACCAGCTCCCAGGACCGGAGCAACGTGATGGCGCGCTCCAGCTGCTCTGCGGCCGGTCGTCCGGCGGTGGCCACAAGCCCTACCCGATCGCCCGGCCGCAGCGGCCCCAGCCCCCGAGTGGCCCCCCGCCCCGGCATGGCCCCTAGCGGGTTCAGCAGCACCTCTTCCACGGGATCGTGCCCCACAATCTCCTGGTACATGAATTCCTCTCCTGCCAACCGCCCACTCAGTCTTCCATTGATTCTTCCTGATTCTCGGCAATGAAGGCGGCCCTGCAGCGGCACGATCCTGACGCCGTCGTCGTACCGCTATGCCTGGGCGGCGGCACCCGTGCCAAGGACTGACCATGTCCGTAGGCCTGCCCACCCTGCCCGCCATCGGCGCCCCTTCAGTACGCTGTCCGTTCTGGAACGGTGGGCGCCCGGATGGCTGGCTGGCACATTCGCGACCACCCAGGAGGCGGACACTGCCGCCGAGCCGGCGGGTTCTGCACGGCATGCCAAGAACCGGGTGCACACCGGGACGTGGCATACTAATGGCATGAACCGCACACGTTTGAGCACGACTGTTGACGCGGAGCTACTGAACGCCGCGCGAACTTTACGCTCGGGTCTCACCGACGCCGCGCTTATTGACGAAGCTCTCGCCGCGCTGCTCGTTCGTTACCGCGCCGCCGAGGTCGACGCGAGCTACAAGGCCTACGACGAGCACCCGGCCAACGAGCCGGATGAGTGGGGCGACCTGGCCTCGTTTCGACAAGCGGCAGCTGCCTCGTGATCGGCCTTCCGGCCCGCGGGGAGGTGTGGTGGTGCGAGTTGGCTGATATCGGTCGACGCCCTGTCGTCGTGCTGTCACGGGACGCGGCGATCCCGCGGCTCCGGCGGGCGCTCGTCGCGCCGTGCACGACAACTATCCGCGGGCTTGCCAGTGAAGTTGTCCTCGAGCCTGGTGACGATCCAATCCCTCGGCGTTCGGCGGTCAATTTGGACTCGGTCGAGAGCGTCTCAGTTGTAGTTCTCGTGAGCCGGATAGGCCAGCTGGCTGAATCCCGCATGCGGGACGTCTGTGCGGCTCTTGCCGTTGCCGTCGACTGCTCCAACTGACCTGCGAGATCGAACATGGGCCGGGTTACACCCATATACCCACCTCAGATAGACTTGTCGGGTTGAACCATGACGAGGTACCACAATGAGCGCACTCGCTGGCTTCGAACCGGTCGCTGAGGTTACAGCCGACGACCGTGCCCGGATCGCATTCGGCCGCGCTGGCGTGCATCGCAACGACCGGTTCCTAGTGTCCACCCGCTCCAGCGGCGAAATCCTGCTGACTCCGTTGGCAAGCATCCCGAAGCGCGAACTGTTGGTGTGGGAGGACGACGCGCTACGTGAATCGCTGATGCGCGGACTTGCTGACGCCTCCCAAGGCCGCGTCTGCTCCGCGACGCTGGCCCCAGCCACCCAGGATTGAACTCTCACAAGTACCAGTCGCCGAGCGGGCCCAAGGGCGAGGACGTGCGGCAGTCCAACGGCGAGAACAAGACCCCAACGGCGTGGCGCATCTGCACGCTTTACGGCCCCGCGCCGGACACACTCACGATCATCACCCTCAGGCCCCACCCGGAAAAACTGCGAAGAGGGCCGTATCGAGACCGTGCCCGTCTGACAACCGGAACGGCTCCCGGCCACGGCGTGGCGCCCACCTGATATGACTTTCCGGGCAGCGGCGAGGCCTATTCGTCGACACGCTCCCGCAGGTAGCCGCCGAACCCGGGAACCGTGAATCTCAGCACCCCGCGGCCGGCGGCTTCGATGAATTCCTTTCGATGAGGTTCGCTCGGGTCGGGGACAAATCGTTGCTCGACAGGGCGAGGACCGAAGCGATGCCGCTTCGTAGAACATCGCCATCGCCATCGCCGGCCATCGCGCTCGTGAACGCGCGTTCAACCGGTGTGGAGTTGCGCCATCGGCCGCGGAAGAGCTCGTCCATCGGTTCGTCGGCGTCGATTAGTGCCGTGCCGACATGCTGATTGGTGATCACAGACCCGGGTGCCGAAAGCCCTGCAGCTATCCACGCGGCGTGACCGATCAGCTGTACCTTATATGGATAGCCCTCGGAGTGCGTGACGGCTTGCTGGATAGCACCCATGTCCCAATTCACACCGAGTTGGCAAGCGGTGGGACGAGTGCGAGCCGGACGGCGTCGTCGTCGAGCCGTTTCAGCGGACGGTATTCGAAGCGTTCAGTGAACGTGACCGTCGATCCGATGACCTCTGCCGAGTTTGGGAGTCCGGCGCTGAAGATCGCCGCCGGAACGTCGCGGCCGTCGCTCTGCAGGTGCTGCCAGGCGTAGCTGATCGTTCTCAAGCTGTCCACGTCGGCGCTCTGGATTTCGTCGACCCGTAAGACCCGTCCGGTCAACTGACCGGTGAGGGAGCCGCGACGGCACACGCCTTCAATCGGCCCGGATAGCGGCATCAAGATGGCCGGCGTGCCGGCGAAGGGCGTCAGCTGCCTGGTCCGGGGACAGCCCGGTCATGATCACCAGGATGGCCGACTTGACCGATCCGCCGACG
Organism: Actinomycetales bacterium; assembly: GCA_038231735.1. Classification (GTDB taxonomy): domain Bacteria; phylum Actinomycetota; class Actinomycetes; order Actinomycetales; family Micrococcaceae; genus Arthrobacter_M. The sequence continues at coordinate 4,125 of JBBRKU010000095.1, forward strand.
GAATCAAGGGTGGAAGCTGCCGTTGCCGGATCGGTGCCGGTGGCCCGGATGACCGTGCGTTCGCTGCGCACCCGCAGCTTCTCGTTCGTCGCGCGCAGGTCCACCATCAGATTCCGGTATGTCTTGCCCAGCCGGATCATGGTGATGGTGCTGATCATGTTCAGGACAAGCTTTTGGCTTGTGCCGGCTTTCAGCCGCGTGGATCCGGTGAGGAACTCGGGGCCCACCTCGATTTCCAGGGCAATGTCTGCGGCACGTCCCAGCGGCGACCCGGCGTTGCTGGCGAAACCGACGGTCAGAGCGCCCGCGGCTGCCGCAGCCTCCACGGCCGCCAGGACATAAGGGGTCCGGCCGGAGGCCGAGATCCCGATCACCGAGTCCCGATCGGTCAACCCGAGGGCGGCCATATCCGCCTCTCCTGCGGAGGCATCGTCCTCGGCATTCTCAATGGCGGATTCGATTGCCTGCCGGCCACCGGCGATCACCCCGACGACCATGGAGGGGTCAACCCCAAACGTGGGCGGGCATTCGCTGGCGTCCAAAACTCCGATTCGGCCCGGTGTGCCGGCGCCCACATAGATCAGCCGGCCGCCCAGCCTCATGCGATCGGCAATCCGGTCTATGGCGCGCGCAATCACCGGGGCAGCCTGTGCGATGGCGGCCGGCACCGTGGCATCTTCCTGATTCATGGCGGCGACCAGCTGCGCCGTGTCCATCGAGGCAAGATCCTCAAACCGGTCATTGGACGACTCGGTAACCAGCGCGCCCAGCTCCGCCCGGAGCGAAGCATTTTCGTCCATAGTGGCCATGGGTCCCTCCCGGAAATGACTTGTAAATTATTTACGAGGTTATCAATCTGACCGGGACGGTCCGCAACCACTAGGATCCGGTGCCACCGGCGAATTACGGACCGGTCAGAAGGGCGGCCACTGCGCGGGCGGTGACCCTTGAGGCTCCGTAGCAGTTGATGGTCGTCAGCGGCGGCCGGGCGTCCAGCGCCAGGGCCTGGACACCGAGGCCGGCATTGATGCAGATGGCCGTTGGTATTGCCCGGGCCACTGCGTCCACGGCCTCCCATTGGTGGGGATCCGCCAGGGAATCAACCAGGACCAGGCACGTTGGTGCCGCGGGGGAGTGCGGCTCCCCATCGATCGGCAGATCGGCAAGGGAAACTGGGTGCACTGCAATCTCCGGTGGAAGCTCGGCTGCAAAGAAATTGCGAGCCTGCCCTGCGGCCATGTTGGGTTTCACACGGGCATCCAGAAAGGCAACGGCTGTGGTTCCGGCCGGCAGCCGGGCATTTCCTGTCAGCTCGACGACGTCGCAGGCCCGCTGCGCAGCCGCGGTCCAATCGGGGCTGGTCCAATCGGGGCCGGGCCCTGCGGCGGCCGCGGAGGGCGCGTGGCTCGAGCCAGCGGACCGCGTCCATGACGAAAAAGCCGCTACCCGCCCGGCGGCACGCTGGAGCACATCGAGGGGGAGGGCGCCGTCGGAGACCGCCGCCAGTAAGGCGTCACGGATCTCCAGATAGGCGCCCTCGTCCGTGCCGCCGCTGCTGTACGAATTGTCCGGATTGCCCACGCAAAGCAGATCGGCCCCGGCCAGGAGCGCCTGGACCGCTCCGGAACCCGACCCTACGGCGGCCCGGACAGCGGCCATATCCAGGGCGTCGGTGATCAGGAGTCCATCGAATCCCAGTCCGCGCAGCAGTGCCCCGGCGGCCGGATTCAGGGTTGCCGGGGCTTCGCCAAGTTCGGGGATGACAATGTGGGCGGTCATCATGGCAGCCACGCCGGCCGCAATCGCCGCGCGGAACGGCGGCAGGTGGTCGCGTTCAACCTCGGCCAGGCTCAAGTCCAGCCGCGGCAGCGCGGTATGCGAATCGGACAGGGTATCCCCATGCCCCGGGAAGTGTTTGGCGCACGCGCCGACGCCGGCGGACTGGATACCGCGCACCGTGGCGGCGGCGTGCCGGCTGACCAGTGCGGTATCGGAACCGAAGGATCTGACACCGATCACCGGGTTTGCAGGGTTCGTATTAACGTCCGCCACCGGACCGATCACCAGGTTGATGCCCGCGTCCCGGCACATCCGTCCGATCTCGGCGCCGGCCGCCTCGGTGACGGCGACGTCGTCGAGCCTTCCAAGCACCGCCGCTCCCGGAACGCTCGATCCCTCACGGGCCTGCAGCCGGGTGACGTTCCCGCCCTCCTCATCGGCCCCGATGATGGCGTCCGGGTTGGATTCCCTGATCGAGGCGGAGAGCTTGGCCACCTGGGTGGGAGAGCCCGGGTCGATGTTGTGGCGGAAATAGACCACACCGGCCAGCCCCCCGGCCAAGGCTGCGGCAAGCCAGCGGGGGACGGTGGTGCCTATGAATCCGGGCCAGATCACGCCATTCACCAGCCGTCCAAGCCGGTCCTGGGGCATAGCGGCATCCGTTCCCGTCTCCGTCATGGGAAAGCCTACCCAGAGGACCTGACATAAACTTAAGGCGTCCCCTTACTTGGACCATCCTTTGGAGAAATTTCGTGAGCAGCACGCCACTTGACCGCGTTCCCATCCGCCGGGCCCTGATTTCGGTGTACGACAAGACCGGGCTGGAGGAGCTCGCGGCGGGCCTGCATGCGGCCGGCGTCGCCATCGTCTCCACCGGCTCGACCGCGGCCCGGATTGCGGCCGCGAACATCCCGGTCACCGGCGTCGAGGAGGTCACGGGGTCTCCGGAAATGCTGGACGGCCGGGTCAAGACGCTGCACCCGCGGATCCACGCCGGCATCCTGGCGGACCGGCGGCTGCCGGCCCACGTCCAGCAGCTCGAGGACCAAAACATCGAAGCGTTTGACCTGGTGGTGGTCAACCTCTACCCGTTCGCCGAGACGGTCGCTTCCGGCGCCGCGAATGACGACGTCGTGGAGCAGATCGACATCGGCGGCCCGTCCATGGTGCGCGCGGCCGCGAAGAACCACG
>JBBRKU010000096.1:0-7052 GCA_038231735.1 Actinomycetales bacterium
CAGGTCCTCCGAGGAGGCCGCCGTACAGATCAGCCGCTCGCTGGCCCGCGAGATGGCCGTGGAGAAGCTGCGCAGTTCGTCATAGCGGATCTCGCGCAGGCGCGCGGCGGGACCCAATTGCGCTGCCGCCTGCCTGCCCCGTTCCAGCACATCCACCAGCAGCTGGCTGCCCAGCAGCTCACCCCGCAGCCGGGTGTTGGGCCAGACACCCTCCTGCAGACCGGCCACGATCACCACCGGCCATTCGCGTCCGGCCGCGCTGGCCGGCGTCAGGATTTCCACCGCGTCGCTGCGCTGGGCCCGCGCCGCCAGGGTGTCCATGGGCAGTTCCTGGTCCAGCAGGTATTCCAGGAACTGCCGGGCACTGGAGCCGGGAAGCTGGTCAACATACCTCTCCGCGGTCTGGAACAGGGCCATGATGGCGTCCAGATCCCGATCCGCGCGGATACCGGCCGGGCCTCCGTTCAGAGCCTGCCCGGCCCAGTAATCGGAACAGCCCGACTCGCTCCAGAGGGACCAGAGCACCGTTTCCGCATTTCCGCCCGGGTCCTGGGCCGCCTTCCGTCCGGCCGCCAGCATCCGGGCTACGCGGGCGGCATGCTTGGCCTCCCAGCCCAACTGCGAAAGTTTAACCGGATCCAGCAGCGCTTCCACCAGCAAGGTGTCGCTGGCGCGCCCGCCGCCGGCCATCAGCTCCTCTTTGCGCAGCGCCTGGCGCAGCTGGCGAAGGTTGATCGCCGTCGCCCGTCCGATCCGGGAGGTCAGCAGCGAAACGGCCATCTCGGCGTCGAGCAGTTCCGGGTCAAGGGCCACCCGGAAGGCATCCAGCAGCGGTCGCACCGCTGCCTCATCCCGCACGGCGTTTTCCGCCACGGGAACCTTGACCGGAACGCCCTGGCCGCTCAGGTAGCGCTGCATCTGCGCGAGCTGCGATCCGGTCCGCACAATCACTGCAATATCCGCCAGCCGACGGTTCCCGTTGAATTGCAGGTCAAGGATGCGCTCGGCCACCAGCCGGAGTTCATGGACCTCGGAGGCCACCAGGTGGGCGGTGACCGCTGGCGCCGCTTCCCGCAGCGGCGTTGGACCGGCGTGGGGCAGCACGGCGCGTTCCAGGATGCGGGCCTTATGCCCGCCGCGGCTTTGCGAAATCCGGTCCGCCACCGCTCCCCAGCTGCGCGCCAGTTCCGGCTTGAGCCGGTGCGAGGTGCGCAGCACGGCTTCGGTGACCGGCCGGCCTACCCCGCCGGCCACGCCCGCGGCACTTGCACCGATCCCACCGGCCCCGAAACCTACTCCGGCCAGGCGGTCCCGGATCCGCCCCGCCAGGTCCGGCCGGGCTCCGCGGAAACCCTGGACCACGGTGTCCGGGCAGGCTGTGACCAGCACATCCTGACCCTTGCCCAGCAACTCCAGCAGCTGGTGGACGGCCTGGTTGGCTTCCTGAATGTCATCCACCAACACCAGCTTCAGGCGCGCGCGTTCCTGGGCCAGATACTCCGGATCCGAGGAAAAAAGCTGGATGACTGCAGTGATGATGCCCGCCGGGTCGAAGGAGCCGGACTTGCCCCAGTCCACAACGTCGCGGTACTCCTCATAGAGCGTGGCCGCGGCAACCCAGTCGGGCCGGCCGTTTTCGCGACCCAGCACCGCCAGCTCCGCCGGGCTAAGTCCGTACTCGATGACGCGGTCAAAAAGCTGCCGGATCTCCTGCCGGAAGCCGCGCGTCAGGAGCGCCTCGGCCAGATCCTCCGGCCAGCGCGGAGCCCTGCCCAGACCCTGCCGGTGCCCGTCCAGCAGTTCCTTGATGATGAGGTCCTGTTCGGGTCCGCTGAGCAGCTTGGGGGCGCGTTCCAGATGCGGCAGCCTGCCCTCCACCTTGGCGCGACGGAGGACGTCAAAGGCGTATGAGGCCCAGGTCCGCGCGGGTGAGGTGCTGAGGCTCCGGTCCAGCCGGGCGCTGAGGCGCTCCCGCAGCCGGGCCGCGGCCAGCCGGGACGGCCCCAGCAGCAGCACCCCCGCCGGGTCGACGCCGTCGAGTTCAATGCGTTTGACGGCCGCCTCCACCAGCACCGTGGACTTCCCGGTGCCGGGCGCGCCCCAGATCAGCACCGGGCCGCTTCCGGGACCGAGGCGCACCACTGCTTCCTGGTCCGGGCTCAACTGCGGTGCTGCCACGGCCACGCTCCGGGGACGGACCAGCTGCAGCGACGGTGTTTGCATCATGGATTCAGCTCATCATGAGGCACCGACATTATTGCCCAAGGCGCATGTGCGGCGCGCCCGTCTGTGGCGCGCGTAGTAATTCGGAGCACCTAGCGCGTCCGCCTTTCGGAGCGCCCAACGTCGGCGGCCGGCAGGTCCGACGACGGCGTCCCCGCCTCGTTCCCGCCGGCGGCGGGAGCATCGGGGTTGACGGCGCCGGCGGCGGCCAGGCGTTCCCGGACAGCGTCCAGTTCCAGGAACTGCGCCTCCGTCGGGTCCCAGCGCGAGACTTTCATGTCCACCCGCCAGTTCCGGTCCGCCCCGGACGTCTTGCCCTTCAGCGCCGTGCCCTCGGCACGGTATTGTTCCAGCGCCGATTCATCATGCCCCTGCGGCGGCAGGCCCGCGGCGCGGATGACCCGCCACCAGGGAACGCCGTCGCCGTAGTGGGACAGCACCGAACCGACCTGGCGGGGACCGCCGTCGTCCAGCAGGATAGCCACGTCACCGTACGACAAAACGGTGCCGGCAGGTATCAGGTCAACCACTTCCAGCACCGCGTCAATGTATTCGGCACGCATAATATCCCCCAGCCTAGCCCGAGGGTCCCGGCCCGCGGCTTTTGCGGGCAGGGAAGGGCGACGGCGCTAGCCCGTCAGGGTCCCGGCCGGGCTGACCTGGCGGCCCACCGGCACGGCTCGGCAGGATTGTCGGTGACCGCCGGTAGCGTGTGGGTATGAGCAGCTGGCACACACTTCCCCGGGCAGCATTCGACGTCGAGACCACCGGGCGCGATCCGCGCCAGGCGCGGCTGGTGACCGCTTCGATTGTGGTGGTCGACGGCGGCGGCACCGTCACGGCCGAACACGAATGGCTGGCCGATCCCGGGGTGGAGATCCCGGTGGAAGTGACCGGGATCCACGGCATCAGCACCGCCCATGCCCGCGAACACGGGAAGCCCGCCGCCCAGGTCACGGCCGACGTCGCCCGGGTGCTGGGCGGACTGTTCGCCAGCGGCGTGCCGGTGATCGCCTTCAACGCCTGTTACGACTTCACCGTGCTGGCCAATGAATCCGTCCGGCACGGCGTCGCGCCGATGGGCGCCAGACCCGTGATCGACCCGTATATCTCCAACAAGCAGGTGCACAAGTACCGCAAGGGCAGCCGGACACTGCTGGCGCTGTGCCAGGAGTACGGCGTCAGCCTGGAGGATGCGCACTCCTCCGCGGCCGACGCGCTGGCAACCATCCGGCTGGCCCAGGCGCTGGCGCTGAGGTTTCCGGAGCTGCAGGGGGATGCGCATTCGCTCCATGAGGCGCAGATCGGCTGGGCCGCCGCCCAGGCCGCCGACTTCCAGAGCTACCTGCGGCGCAAGGATTCGTCCGCCGTCGTCGAAGGGCACTGGCCGCTGCTGCCCTGACGGGAACGCGTGCCGTTCCGACTGGGACACATCTCACATTCTCCCGGCATCTTTCCCGGCACCGGTGCTGGCGCCGGTGATTCAGCCGGCAGGGCCCTCCATGGTGCGCCGCGTCCAATCAGGACCTTTTGAATGAATTTCCTTCGGCACAAGCGCCATTGTGACGTCAATAGTTCCGTTCTCGCCCCCGGAATGGGTGGATGACATAATTTAGTTCGGCAGGTTGAGTCCTGATAGTGCACGCCTGATGGCCGGCACCGGCTCCCCGCCCACTCGTACACCTCACCGTGTGAACCTCTATGAAAGTGATTGCTTGATGAAAATCAATGCCCCCAAGTGGCTGTCCACTGTTCCCGTGGCGGTAGCCCTGGCCGTCTCATTGGCGGCCTGCGGGGGCGGCTCGGCGAGCAGCTCAACTCCCACCGATGCCCTCAAGGGCAGCGACCAGCAGTCGCTGGACAAGTACACCACCGCCAAGGTCACGCCGTTGGATAAGATTGACGATTCCAAGCTTGGCCTGATCACCCCGGGGACCATCACCGTCGGCACGCTCTCCGACGCTCCGCCGAACATTTTTATTGACAAGTCGGGCAAGTTCACGGGCTTCGACAACGAGCTGTTGCGCGCCGTCGCCGCCAAGCTGCATCTGAAGGTGGAGTTCAAGTCCACCGATTTCGCCGGCCTGCTGGCCCAGGTACAGAACAAGACCTTCGACGTCGGATCGTCATCCATTTCGACCACTGACAAGCGCCGCCTGAACGTTGGCTTTTCGAACGGCTACGACTTCGGCTACATGGCCGTTGTCGCGAAAAAGAGCGCTGCTGTCAAGGGCTTCAAGGACCTGATGAAGGACACCCGCGTCGGCGTGGTACAGGGCTCCGTGCAGGACGACTACGTCACCAACACCCTCAAGATCGAGCCTGTCCGCTTCGCCGACTACAACACCGTATACGCCAATCTGAAGACCGGCCAGATTGATGCCTGGGTTGCCCCGTCCCAGCAGGCGTCCGGACAGGTCAAGGACGGCGACGGCACCGCGATCGTTGAATCGATCATCAACACCCAGAACTTCGTTGCCTACGCCGTCAACTCGAAGAACCAGCCGCTGATCGACGCCCTGAACTCCGGCCTCGACGCCGTTGTTGCGGACGGCACGTGGAGCAGCCTGTCCAAGCAGTGGTACCCGGAGCGGGCCAACCCGACCGACTGGAAGCCCGGCTCCAAGGCTGTTGTCTTCCCGAAGGGCTAGCATATGGACGCATTCCAGCAATTCCTTAGGACGTTCTTTGACTGGCAGGCGATGGGGGAAGTCATCCCCCAGATGCTCACTGTCGGGTTGCCGAACACACTGATCCTGGCCATCATCTCGGGCGTTCTGGGGTGCATCCTCGGCCTGGTCCTGGCTGTAATGGGCATTTCCCGGAACGGTGTGGCCCGCTGGATCGCCCGCGTCTACACGGACATCCTGCGCGGTCTGCCCGCCATTCTGGTCATCCTGGTGATCGGCATTGGCCTGGGCCCGACGTTCCGGATGCTGACCGGCAGCACCAGTCCGTTTCCGTTGGGCATCCTGGCTCTGACGTTGATGGCCGGCGCCTACATCGGTGAGATTTTCCGGTCGGGCATTCAAAGCGTTCACAAGGGGCAGCTGGAAGCGGCCCGGGCACTCGGTTTCAGCTACGGTTCGGCTATGTTCCTGGTCGTGATCCCCCAGGGCATCCGACGGGTGTTGCCGGCCCTGGTTAACCAACTCATCACGCTGATCAAGGACTCGTCCCTGATCTACGTGCTTGGCCTGCTGGCCAGCCAGCGGGAGATCTTCCGGATCGGCAACGACGCAATGTCCAACTCGGGCAACCTGTCTCCTCTGGTGGCCGCCGGCTTCCTGTACTTGATCCTGACCATTCCGCTCACGCACCTGGTCAACTTCATCGACAACCGTCTGCGCATCGGCAAGCCGGCCAAAAAAGAGCCGGATGACGTTGCCGCCGTCGTCGGAAAGGGCGCATAGACCATGGCCGAATTTATCTCCGGCACCCTGACCGGCAAGAACCTGCACCTGTCCTTCGGGCACAACCATGTCCTGCGCGGGATTGACCTGCATGTTCCGCAGGGCACCACTGCCTCCGTGATCGGCCCTTCGGGCTCGGGCAAGTCAACGCTGCTGCGTGTGATGAACCGGCTGATCGAGCCGGACCAGGGCGACATCCTGCTGGACGGCCGCTCGGTCCTGCAGGACAACCCGGACGCGCTGCGCCGGCGCATCGGTATGGTGTTCCAGCAGTTCAACCTGTTCCCGCACAAGACCGTAGTGGAGAACGTGTCGCTGGCGCTGCACAAGATCCGCAAGATGCCCAAGGATCAGGCGCGAGCCGAAGCCCTTGAGCAGCTGGATCTGGTAGGTCTCAGGCACAAGGCCGAGGCCCGCCCGGCAAACCTCTCCGGCGGACAGATGCAGCGAGTGGCCATTGCCCGGGCGCTGGCCATGAAACCCGAGGTGATGTTCTTTGACGAGGCCACCTCGGCACTGGACCCCGAGCTGGTCAAGGGCGTGCTCTCGCTGATGACCGATCTGGCCAGGGGTGGCATGACCATGGTGGTCGTGACGCACGAGATGGGCTTCTGCCGCAACGTTTCCGACTCGGTGACGTTCATGGACGCGGGCGTGGTGGTGGAGACCGGGTCTCCGGACCGGCTCTTCACTGATCCCCAGACGGACCGGCTGAGGAGTTTCCTCTCCGACGTGCTCTGAGCCTTTTTCCGATGGGAGTGCGCTCCGATGAGCGGCGCGGTCAGCGCCCGCCCATCAGCGCGCAGCCGTAGACGCCGCCGTTCGCCGGGATCCAGATCGTGTCCGGAACGGCTGACGGGGATGAATAGATATCGGCCCCGCCTGCAGTCTTGCCGCGGATGGCCAGTCCCTGCAGGACTGCATCCGCGGGTCCTGGCGCGCCGTCGCCGGCCAAGCCGTCCCCCGTGACGCCGCCGGCCCCGTCGTTGCTGGCCGATGTGGCGCCGCTGCGACCGACGGCCCCGAGCGCCCTGGGGTCCGGACCGCAGTTGTAGTCCCGGCCGGCAAACTGCACTTTTGAGGGAACGACCCTGGGCCAGAGGGCCCAATCCGATGTCTCCTGGTGGACGGAGACGAGCCGCGATCCGGCGGACAGCATCGCCAGAACGACGACGAGGGCGGCCAGCGCCAGCCCGATCCGGTTCGTTCTGCCCATGGCTGGAACTATCCGCCGCCCACGCTGTACTGTCAACGGTTCTGCCGGCAGGAGCTGCAGCAACAGATAGCCACTGCGGAAGGCCTGCGTTCGAAACGACTCAGGTCAAGATGCTCGCGAAAGTGTCTTGCTTGCCTCATCTATTTGTGCTCGCGTGGATGATGCTTCCAGTGCCCGTGTTTTCGCTGCGGCGAGTGCGA
>JBBRKU010000097.1:0-7031 GCA_038231735.1 Actinomycetales bacterium
GCAGTCCGGCCAGCATGATCACGGTGGGCGGGTTCTTTGCCAGCCGGATGCGGCGGGTTTCGCCGCCGAGGATCGCCACGAGCTCCTCGTTGACGATCTTGACCACCTGCTGGCCCGGGTTCAGCGCCGCATTGACCTCCGAGCCCAGGGCCCGCTCGCGGATCTTGGCGGTGAACTCGCGCACCACCGGCACCGCAACGTCCGCATCCAGCAGGGCACGGCGGATTTCCCGCACCGTGGCGTCAACATCTGCCTCGGAGAGACGGCCCTTGCCGCGCAGGTTCTTGAAAGTTGCTGTCAACCGGTCAGATAGTGAGTTGAACACGCGCCGTGTACTTCTTTCATCAGGATTGGCTCTTCAGATGCACCCGTAGCTCCTACCCAGGCGCAGTCTTGGTAAGACCGTGCCTATCCGTCGGGGCGGGACCACAGGTGGCTCAACTACCAAGGATACCAAGCCCGGCGGTGGATCTGTCGCGCTGTTCGGCGGCCGGCGACGTAGTGAACGACGGTTCCTGCTGACAGTGGCCGACGACGGCGGCTGGCGGAGCCGGGTGGCTGCGGGACCACTTCGGGAATCGCAGCCCCTGGGGAGCGTCCCCTGACCCTGCTTTCGCGGGCGACCGGGGGTGACGGGCCTGAAATATCGGGCGGTCAATGGCATGCTGAAAGCGTGACTGACTCAAAGAGGACCAAGAATCCCACCACGCCGCCGGCTCCGGACAAGACTGAGGCTCCGGACAAGACTGTGCCGGACAAGACTGTGCCGGACAAGACTGTGCCGGACAAGGCTGTGGCTCCGGACAAGACTGTGCCGGACAAGGCTGTGGCTCCGGACAAGACTGTGCCGGACAAGACACCGAATCCCGGCACCTCACCAGCGGCTGCGAAGTCCGCGAAGCCGGACGCCATCAGGACGCTGCTGATCCTGGGAGCCTCCGGTGACCTCACCGGGCGGCTGCTGCTCCCCGGCGTCGCACGGCTGATTGGCCGCCGCAGGGCTGACGGGATCACTGTGGTGGGCGCCGGCAGTGATGACTGGACGCAGGAGAAGTGGCAGGAGCGCGTTTCCGGCACCTTCGAGGAGGCAGCCTCATCGGCCAAGCCGACTGGCAAAGCGGCACTCGCCGCGGTGCAGAAGGCCACCAGTTACCACGCGCTGGATGTCACGGCCAAGGGTGCTCTGGCTAAACTGCTCGCCACCCTGGAAGCTCCGGTCGCCATTTATTTCGCGCTGCCCCCGGCCGTGAGTCAGAAGGCCTGCCAGGTGCTCACGGCGCGGGAGCTGCCGACGGGCACCCGGCTGGTAATGGAAAAGCCGTTCGGTTCAAGCGAGGCATCCGCCCGTGCGCTGAATGCAACACTGGCCGGGCTGGTCCCCGAGGACCACATCCACCGGGTGGACCACTTTCGGGGCAAGTCCACGGTGTTCAACATCCTTGGCCTGCGCTTCGCCAATCGCCTGCTGGAGCCGCTCTGGAATGCCAACCACATTGAAAAAGTGGAGATCATTTTCGACGAGGACCTGACACTGGAAGACCGGGCCCGCTACTATGACCGCGCCGGCGCCCTGCGGGACATGATCCAGAGTCACCTGCTGCAGATCATGGGGCTGCTGGCCATGGAGCCGCCGGCCACGCTGGGGGAACGTGATGTGCGGGACGGGATTGCGACGGCGCTTCGGGCCAGCAGCATTGACCCGGACTTTGCCTCGAGCACCCGGCGCGCCCGCTACACAGCGGGCAAGATCGGCCGGCGCAACGTGCCGGACTACGTTGCCGAGGACGGCGTGGACCCGGCCAACAACACCGAGACCCTGGCCGAGGTGGAGGTGCGCGTCCACAACTGGCGCTGGGCCAACGTGCCGTTCATCCTGCGCTCGGGCAAATCCATGGGCAAGGCGCGGAAGGAAGCCATCATCACGTACAAGAAGGTGCCGCACTTGCCCACGGGCTTCCACGGCGTGGACACCCCGACGAGACTGCACATCGGCTTTGGCCCGGACACGCTGCGGCTCGATCTGGACGTTAACGGGCCCGGCGATCTGTTCACGCTCAACCGCGTCCGGCTGGAGACAGAGCTGGCCAGCGATGAGCTACTCCCCTACGGCGAAGTCCTGGACGGCGTGCTCAACGGCGATCCGCTGCTCTCCGTGCGCGGCGACACGGCGGAGCAGTGCTGGCGCATCGTGGAGCCGACGTTGGCGGCCTGGAAGAACAACGAGGTGCCGATGCAGGACTACGAGGCGGGCTCGGACGGCCCGGCTGACTGGGCCACCTCCAGATCCTAAGGCGTCCCCCCGCACGACGACGGCGGGGCACCCTGCGTGGGTGCCCCGCCGTCGTCGTTGCTTGGGGTCAGACGGCTGCTGCGCCGCGTTCGCCGGTGCGGACTCTGACCGCCTCGTAGACGTCCACCGTCCAGACCTTGCCGTCGCCGGCGCGGCCGGTGTTGGAACTGGAGATGATCACATCCACGATGTCATCCACCTGCTCATCGGTCGCCAGGACCTCGATGCGTACCTTGGGGTGCAGGTCCACGGTGTACTCGGCGCCGCGGTAGACCTCGGTGTGGCCGCGCTGGCGGCCGTAGCCGTGGGCGCCGCTGACGGTCAGGCCCTGCACGCCGTAGCTCTCCAGGCCGCCACGGACGTCGTCGAGCTTGTCCGGGCGGATGATCGCGGTAATCAGTTTCATGCCTGCACCTTACCCTTCGAACCGCTCTTGGCGGCGTCGTTATCAGTCGTCTTGGCGGGACCTGCCGGCGTGCCGGGCGCAACCGCGGCGACCAGCTCCTCGGCCGGCCGGAAGGATTCTTCCATCGGGTGGAAGCTGCCGCTGATCCGGCCGCCGAAGTCGTAGGCGGATTCCGCATGAACGGTAACGTCGACGCCCTCGATCTCGTGCTCCACGGGGATCCGGAAGCCGATGGTCTTCTGGATGATCCAGCCGACGATGAACGCGATGACGAAGGAGTAGAGCAGGACGGCGAAGGACCCGATGGCCTGCTTGCCCAGCTGTTGGAAGCCGCCGCCGTAGAAGAGGCCGGTGACGGCCGCCGGGGACTCCGGGTTGGCCGCCAGCCCGATGAAGAGCGTTCCAAAGAGGCCGCCGACCAGGTGCACGCCGACGACGTCCAGCGAATCGTCGTAACCCAGCTTGTACTTCAGGCCGACCGCGACGGCGCACACGGCTCCGGCGAGCAGACCGAGCACCAGGGACCACATCGGGGTGATCGCGGAACAGGCCGGGGTGATGGCCACCAGGCCTGCAACGGCGCCCGATGCTGCGCCCAGGGAGGTTGCGTGGCCGTCGCGCAGCTTCTCCACGATCAGCCAGCCCAGCGTTGCTGCGGCCGGGGCGGCCAGCGTGTTAATCCAGGCGTAGGCTGCAACACCGTTGGCACCCAGGGCGGAGCCGGCGTTGAAGCCGAACCAGCCGAACCAGAGCAGGCCCGCACCGAGCATCACAAACGGCATGTTGTGCGGGCGGTGGCTCGGATCCTTGCCGAAGCCCCTGCGCTTGCCCAGCACCAGGGCCAGCGCCAGCGCCGCGGCACCGGCGTTGATGTGCACGGCCGTGCCGCCGGCGAAGTCCACAACGCCCAGCCCTTGGCCGATCCAGCCGCCGATGGGGTTGCCGATGGCGTCCTTATTGAAGTCAAAGACCCAGTGCGCCACCGGGAAGTACACCAGGGTGACCCAGATGCCGCCGAAGAGCATCCAGGCGCCGAACTTGGCCCGGTCCGCGATGGCTCCGGAGATCAGCGCCACCGTAATGATGGCGAAGACCGCCTGGAAACCGACAAAGGCCATTTCCGGGATGGTGCCCACCAGTGGCATTTTGTCCCCGGTGGCAAGGACGCCCTGTAGGCCGAACTTTTCCAGCGGGTTGCCGACCAGTCCGGCGAAGGCATCCGTGCCGAAGGAGGCGGAGTATCCGTAGAGAACCCAGAGGACGCCGACCAGCGCGATCGCTCCGAAGCTCATCATCATCATGTTCAGTACGCCCTTGGCCCGGGTCATACCACCGTAGAAGAAAGCCAGGCCGGGGGTCATCAGCAGAACCAGAGCGGCGGAGGCTAAGACCCACGCTGTGTCGCCAGTATTCATGGTTCGTGCCCTTTCTTGTAGATCGTTATTGCGGGCCACATCGGTTGGGGAGCGTGCGGCGTATGCAATGTTGTCTCTTCAAGAATGGCGACGCAGTGTTTCGGCTGCGCGGGTGGAATATTGCCACCTTGTTACAACAATGCCGGCCACGTTAAAGCTGCGTGACCGCCATGTTTCCGGTATGTAACAGGCCCAGCACGAGCATGTCACTTTGGCTACGGTCATCGCGGACGCCCTGGATGCGGCCGAAGAACGCACACTCTGGAGAACCGTGCGCGAGGAGAATTCGTCACTCTCGGCGGAAGAACGGGACCAGTACCTCGCCAGTGTTTCCAGTGCAGACTCGCCGCCGACGACGACGCCGCGCTGGGCGCTGAAGTCGCCTGGAAATTGAACCTGGCAGTTCCGGCCCCAGCGCGGTCAGCTATGCGATGTGCGAGGACATCCGCACTGTTCCCCGCTCCGGCTCGACGGGCGCGCGATCAGTTCAGGAGTGCGTCCACGAAATTCTCGGCATCGAACGGCGCCAGGTCGTCCGCGCCTTCGCCCAGACCGACCAGCTTGACCGGAACACCCAGGGTTTTCTGGATGGCGACGACGATGCCGCCTTTCGCCGTGCCGTCCAGTTTGGTGAGCACGATACCGGTGATATTGACGACGTCGGCAAACACCTTGGCCTGTGATAGCCCGTTCTGGCCGGTGGTTGCGTCCAGTACCAGGAGCACCTCGTCCACCGTGGCCTGCTTCTCGATGACGCGCTTGACCTTGCCCAGCTCATCCATCAGGCCCACCTTGTTCTGCAGCCGGCCAGCTGTATCGATCATGACGACGTCGACTTCCTGCTCGATGCCGGCCTTGACCGCCTCAAAGGCGACGGACGCCGGATCCGCCCCATCGACGTCGGACTTCACCGTGGGAACGCCCACGCGCTGGCCCCAGGTGGCCAGCTGCTCCGCCGCGGCGGCCCGGAAAGTGTCAGCCGCGCCCAGCAGCACATCCTTGTCCTCGGCCACCAGCACCCGGGCCAGCTTGCCCACCGTCGTGGTCTTGCCGACGCCGTTGACACCCACCACCAGCACCACGGCCGGACGGTCCGCGTGCCGGTCGATGTTCAGCGAACGGTCCATCGACGGGTCCACCAGCTTGATGAGTTCCTCGCGGAGCATCTGCTGGACGTGGGCCGGGTCCCGGCTGCCCAGGACCTTAACCCGCCCGCGCAGAGCCTCCACCAGCTCCATGGTCGGCTCCGTGCCGATGTCCGCCAGCAACAGGGTTTCCTCAATCTCGTCCCAGACGGCCTCATCAATGCTGTCCCGGGAGAGCAACGCCAGCAGACCCTTGCCCAGGGCGTTGTTGGACTTGGCCAGCCGCGCCCGGAGCCGGACCAGACGGCCCTCGACCGGCGCTGGCGTCTCGACGGCCTGTGCGGTCTCGAGGCCCGAGAGGTCATCTTCAACTTGTACCGGTTCCCCGGGGGCCCGGGGCTGCGGCGGCGCCGCCACGGCGTCCGGCCGGTCCTCGAGCAACGTACCGCCCGGAGCGCGCGGGGCCGGATCGTTGGCATCGCGCGTGCTGCCGTAGACATCCTTGTTGCGGCGGGCCTTCAGGAAGACCGGAATCAGGCCGCCGATAACCGCCAGAGCAATAACGATGTACAAGATGATGAGGAGTGTGTCGTTCACACGAACAAGCTTCTCACACCAGCACCGGCCCACAGCGGGCCCGGTCCGGATACGGTGCGGGTCCAAACGGGGGCGGTCATGCCGCCGAAAGTGGGCCGGGGCGGGGACCTGGCCGGGCGGACTTGGCGGCGGGATTCCGTGGCGTTTCTGTGGGAAACTCGGAACATCATGGTCAGACCCTCCCCGCGCGATGCCGGCCGCTCCGGCGCTCCGCTCTCCCACAATGCACAGCCCGGCGGGCCGGTCGCCAAGGTGCCGCTGACGCGGGAGATTTGGGTGCTGATCGCGGCGGCTTTTGTCATTGCCGTGGGCTATGGCCTGGTGGCGCCGGTGCTGCCTCAGTTCGCGCACAGCTTCGACGTCTCGGTCAGCGCCGCCGCTGTGGTGGTGAGCGCCTTCGCCTTCACCCGGCTGGTGTTCGCCCCGATGTCCGGACAGCTGGTGGAAAAGTTCGGCGAGCGCTGGGTGTACATCACCGGGATCCTGATTGTCGCCCTGTCCTCGGCGGCCTGCGCCTTTGCCCGGGACTATTGGCAGTTGTTGATTTACCGCGGCCTGGGCGGCATCGGGTCGACGATGTTCACCGTTGCCGCCATGGGCCTGCTGGTGCGGTTGGCACCTCCCACCGGACGCGGCCGGGTGACCAGCGCCTACGCCGGATCCTTCCTGCTGGGCAACATCGCCGGACCCGCAATCGGTGGTCTGCTTGCCGGTTTTGGTCTTCAGCTGCCGTTCCTGGTCTATGCCGGCGCCCTGGTGCTGGCCGCCGTCGTCGTTGCCACCCAGCTGCATCCCAGCGTCCGGACCGGGCTGGCCGCCCCGCTGCAGCCCGTCAAGAAGCCGATGCCCTTCCGCGAAGCGGTGGGCTACAGCAGCTACCGGGCGGCCCTGGTTTCCGCTTTTGCCAACGGCTGGTCCGCCTTCGGGATCCGGATGGCGCTGGTGCCGCTTTTCGCCACCGTGGTGCTGGGAGGCGGGCCGGAGGTTGCCGGACTCGCCCTGGCCGTCTTCGCCGTCGGCACCGGCGTGGCCCTGACATTTTCCGGCCGGCTTGCCGACAGCTGGGGCCGCAAGCCCATGGTCATCTCCGGACTGATCGTCAACACCGCGGCCATGGCGGTACTGGGCCTGACCACGACCATTCCGGTGTTCCTGGTGGTTTCCGCCATTGCCGGTGTGGGCAGCGGACTCTTCGGACCGGCGCAGCAGGCCACCGTCGCGGATGTGATCGGCAACGA
>JBBRKU010000098.1:0-7010 GCA_038231735.1 Actinomycetales bacterium
AGCAGGAGCCAGAGCAGCCGGTGCCGGAGCAGGAGCCAGAGCAGCCGGAGCCGGAGCCGGAGACCGCTTGTGGCCCGGAGGCGGCTTTCCACTTGGCCGTGATGCACCACGCCCGGCAGGAGCTGGCTCCGGCCCGGCTCCGCTACGAACGGGCGCTGGCCGGAAAATGCCACTCCGCCAGGACCGCAGCGCTGGCGCACCGGGGTCTGGGCCTGGTCCTGCTGGCACTGGAAGAGGTGCCGGCGGGACTGGACCAGCTGGCCGCGGCGTGCGTGCGGGACCGTAGCAGCGGGCCGTTGCTTGCTGAGGCCATGTCACTTCAGTTGCGGCACGGCGCACCCGGGGCGGCCCTCGACCTGGCGGGGCAGGCACCCGAGGCGGTGGCCGCCGTCGGACGTATCCGGTATCTGGGTGCGCTCGCGCAGGCGCGGGCCGGCCATGCTGCGGAGGCGGCCGCCATGTTGCGGGCCGGCATCGAGGTGGCCGACCTGCGCGAAGGGGAGAATTTCCTGGCGGCGCTCTGGCTGGAGGTGTGTCCGGGGGAGGAGGTTCCGGCGCAATACCAGTTCAGCATGCAGTAAAGTCTCCTACCGCGACGCCCGGTTGGCCGCGCCCAGGAACCCGATCAACCGGCGCTCCAGCTCCGAGGTCTCCCTGAGCTCGCATTCCCAGACCACCAGCACGTCCCAACCCTGTTCGCCCAGCGACAGCTTTTGGGCGGCGTCACGTTCGACCGTGCGGCGACGTTTATCATCCCAGAAGGCGGCGTTGTTCTTGGGCGCGGTCCGGCCGACCCGGCAATCGTGGCTGTGCCAGAAACAGCCGTTGACAAAAATGACCTTCCGCCGGCCCGCAAAGACCAGGTCCGGCCGGCCGGGCAAGCGGATGGATCCATACTGGCCCTGCAGACGGTAGCGGTAGCCCGCTCCATGCAGGAGCCGGCGGACCAGCAGCTCGGGTTTGGTGTCCTTGCCGCGGATCCTGGACATGTTGGCGCTGCGCCGTTCCGCGCTGATTCGATCGGCCAAAGCGGTCCTACTACGTGGACCCGCCGGTGGAGACGGCCACTACCGCCGCGGCGATGGCAGCCGTCATGGCGTCGACGGCCGCCTTGACGGCCTGCGGTGCCCACTGTCCCTCCACAATCTCGCGCACCCTCCGGCGCGAGGCCCCCGGATACAGCGTGTGCAGCAGCCCGGCGGCATCGGTCAGCCCGATCAGGGCCGCCGTGCGCTCATCCGGGTCGTCGCCGTCGAGGGACTGTTGGATGCGCGCGTGCACCCGGGCATCGGCCTCGAGGTCCAGATCCGGGTATCGAACGGTGGTGAATATGCCCAGATGGGTCTGGGACGTTCGCGTCAGGATGCCTTTCTCCACCAGGAGTTTGCAGAGCATGGCGCTACTGTGCCGGTCCTGCAGTTTCGACACCCAGCGCTGGGTCTTGGCGGCCGGCTCCTGGGCAATCCGGCGGTACTGCGGCAGGTATGCGTTCGGCGAGATTCCCGTGACCACCACGTGTTTGTCCCGCACCTCGATAGCGCTCTGGATGGCGAGCTCGGCCAGGATGGCGCCGGCCGTGGCCAGCTGCAGGGTCTGATCGTCGATCTGGCGCCGGCCATCGTTGCCCCGCCTGGCCAGGAGCATCAGCTCCTCCGGCAGCGTCAGCGCGATCGGCTTCATGGATGTTGGGTCCATGCATAGAGTCTAGATCCGTTGCAAGGGGCCGGACAGGGCCCGTCGGCCCGTGCAGGGGTCGCGGCCCGGTCCGGCCGCGGGGGGCACGCGACGGGGAATAACTGACGAGCTGGGTCCGTTGATGGATTTAGATGTAAACGTATGGAGTTTGGTTCATGCGGAACCGGAACAAGGAGTTTGGCAATGCAACGCAAGATCGTGGTTATTTCCGCGGGCCTGGGAGTGCCCTCCTCCTCCAGGATGCTGGCGGACCAGCTGGCGGCCGCCACGACGGCCCAGCTGCAGGAGCTCGGCACCCAGGTGAGCGTCGACGTCGTCGAACTTCGCGATTTCGCGGTGGACATCGCCAACCATCTGGTCACCGGCTTCGCTCCACCCCTGCTGGCCGAGATCATCGCGAAGGTTAGCGACGCCGACGCCATGATTGCGGTCACCCCGGTCTTCAGTGCCTCCTACAGTGGCCTGTTCAAGTCATTCTTCGATGTTTTGGACCCCAAGGTGCTGGACGGGATGCCGGTGCTGATCGGCGCCGCCGGCGGCAGCACGCGCCACTCGCTGGTGCTTGATTTCGCGGTCCGGCCGCTGTTCAGCTACTTCCGCACCCGCACGCTGGCCACCGGCGTCTACGCATCGCCCGAGGATTGGGGCGCGGCCGAGTCCGGCGTGGGCGGGTTGGACGTCCGGATCGCCCAGGCCGCCGGTGAGCTCGCGAATGCGCTCGCACCGCAGGGTGGCGCGGCGGATGCGGTTGAGGACCGGAAGGCCGCCCGCCGCGAACACGAGCAGGAGAAGAGGGAATCCCTGCCGTTTGAGCAGCTGCTGGCGCAGATCTCCGGCCGGTAAGACCCGCTAGAAGTACCGCGTCCTGGGCCGCTGCTGGGCCGGCAGCGGCACCAGGGTGTCCTGCAGGATGCGCAGCGCCGTGCGGTACGTATTCGGATGGATCTCCGGGCTGGCATGGCCCGTATTCGGCAGGTCGTACCGGTAGAAGGGGTTGCGCGCCAGTAAATTGTGCCAGCCCTGGATCGCCATCCGGGTATTGACGATGAAATCATCCGGGTCGTAGATCAGGCCAACATAGGTTGAGGTGCTGATACCGCCGTCGTACTGCCCGGGGAAGGCCTTCAGGAAGGTGGCCTGCGAGGTGTTCAGGATCAGGCTGTTCTGGCCGCCATCAAAGGAGGATTCGATTCCGCCCCGGGCCGCCGCATACATGTCCTGGCCGTTCGGATTGGCCAGCCCGTTCCAGGCCCCCAGGGCCAGCCGCCCAACGATGCCGAGGTAGGGGACCACGGCACCCGCCAAAGAAATGTAGCGTTTGCCCGGATCCAGCACATCAGCGACGCTGCTGGGACTGGAGCCAAGGACGATCATCTTCACGTGGATGCCGTTCTGTTCCAGCAGCGGGGCAAGAACGACGGCGACCATCCCGCCAAAGCTGTCGCCGTACAGGTAGGCGGTGTGGATCTTGCGTTGGTAGACGTCGTTCTGGATGGCGATGAACAGCTGCGCCACGTCGATGCCTTCATTGGAATAGCCGATGAAGGACGCCTGCGCGCGCTCGTTCATGGCGGGCTGGAGCGCCGCCAGCTTGTTCCCGGCCGTCCGGTTGGATACCTTGAATCCACCCAGCAGGTACCAGGCGGCGCCCGGAAACTGCGCCGCCGCCGCGGCATTGGCATCGTTTTGGGGGGTAATGACCTTAAAGGACGTGTTCTCGGTGAACTGATAGTCGACGGCGATATTGGTCCGGAAGGCGGTCACCGCGGCCGCGGCGCCCATCGTGAGCAGGAAACGGCGGCGGCCGATGTCATGGATCTGATGCGCCGGATGGGCCTCGTGTTTTGCGGGCGGGTGTTTTGCGGGAGCATGTTTTCCGGGAGCATGGTGCTGCGGAGGCGCCTGCTGCGCCGGAGGTTCCACGAGCGGTGCCGAGGTCCGCTTCTTCTGAGCCAGTTTATTCGCCATGGGCAATCGGTTCGATTCTGCCACAACCTCGCTGCCCGCGGTCAGGCCTTCTGGTGCGCCTTGAGGTGCGTCGCGCCGGATGGGACGATGGAAGCGTGCAGCCCATCTATGATTTCCTTGGCCATTACTGGTGGCTGGTGTTCCCGCTCAGCGGCGTGGCCGGCGGCTGGGCCCGGTCCTGGTCGCGGGCCAGCGAACGCCGGCATCAGCGCAGGCTGGAGCTGTACAGGCTAAAGCACCAGGCCGAGCAGGCGGAACAGGTTCGCGCCGGTGAGGTGGCGCAGCTGATGGCCACACACGACGCCGTGAACAAGCGCTGGCTGGACTATGAGCTGGACGTGGGCCGGCTCATCGACTATCCGATGATGACCGACGTTCGTGAACCCCTCACGGTCGCCTTCCTGCGCGCCAAGCGCGACGCGGATGGGCTGCGCCCCGGCAGCCCCGACCAGATCGGCGCCCGGTCCCGGCTGGATGAATACCGTGCCGCGGTGAATGCCTACGAGGTCGCCTTCGATGTTGCGGAGCGCGAAGCCCGGCGGCTGAAGGACAGCAGCTTCAGCGGGCCGGAGCGCCAGAGGCTGGCCACGGCGCGGCAACTGCTGACCATCGCCGTGGACGAAGCGGCCACCCAGGCCGAGCGGCAGACGGCGTACAGGCGTGCCCGCCGTGAGCTGGATGGGCTGATCGTGCTGCCGGACGTGACCGTTGCCTCCTTGGAGGAACAGGTGGCGCGGATGCTGGGGACCGGGACGGCGCAATAGTGCGACGGCGCAATAATGCGACTCGCCGGCCTGCCGGTGGGCGCCCGACGGCGGACTTCTGGAGGGTCCGTGGATTGGCGTGTCGCACTGCCGTTCGACGGGTATTTCCGGTGCTCCTGTGTATAATTGATGGCAGTTGTAGTGTTGCGCATTTGGTAGTTAGAGTGGCGGCGCCCGCAGGGTGCCGTCGTTTTTCTGAAGAAGCCGCAAGAACACCGTGACAACTGGAGGCCCGAAAGTCGGGCGGAATCTCCACCTTCAGAAGGATAGAAAAAATGGCAACAGGTACCGTCAAGTGGTTCAACTCCGAAAAGGGCTTCGGCTTCATCTCCCCGGATGACTCCAGCCAGGATGTTTTCGCCCACTACTCCGCGATCAACTCCGGTGGCTACCGCTCCCTCGAAGAGAACCAGAAGGTTTCTTTTGAAGTTGAGCAGGGCCCCAAGGGACCGCAGGCAGTGAACATCCAGGCGCTCTAGTCTGGATGGAGTCCAAAGGCAGGGCGGGTTTTTACCCGTCCTGCCTTTGCTTAACAGCATTTGCCTAACCCGCGTTCAAGGGTCGCATCAGGGGTCAGGCCATGGTGCTGAGCTGGCGGTCGGTGGCGTCCTGGCCGCCCGCACGCGGCATGCCCGGACCACCCACGCCGCCGGGTCCCACAGGTCGGGCCCCGGCCCGGCGTCGGGACATCCGGCGGTCGATCGCGCTGGCGGCGTTGGAGATCGCCACATTCATCCCGATGTAGATCACGGTGATAATCAGGTACGTCTGCACCAGGTGCCCGGTCGAGGCCACCAGCACCCGGCCGGACTGTTGCAGCTCACCGTAGGAGACCACGTAGCCCAGGGTGGTGTCCTTGAGTAGGATCACCACCTGCGCAATCAGTGCCGGCAGGACGATGCGTACGGCCTGCGGGAAGACGACCAGCCGGAACGCCTGGGCGGGGGTCAGTCCGACGGCGATCGCGGCCTCCGTCTGGCCGGCCGGCAGCGCCAGGATTCCGGCCCGGAAGACCTCGGCGATGGTGGCCCCGGAACAGACTCCGATGGGGATGACCAGCTTCCAGAACACGTCCGGGTTGATGCCGTACGGCGGCAGCCCTGAGACGAAAATGTAGATGATCAGCAGCAGCGGCACCGAACGGAGGACTTCGATCACCGCGGTGCTGGGCCAGCGCAGCAAACGAACGGGGGACAGCCGGCCCAGGGCCAGGAAAAGCCCCAGCGGCAGCGCGATAGCCCCGGCTCCGAGAGCGGCCAAGGCCGTGTTGCCGAACGCCGTGAGCAGATAGCTCCACGTGGTCCCCTGATAGAACTCCGCCCACTTGGAGGGGGCCAGTTGCCCGCTCCTGTAGAACTGGGCGTAGGCCAGCGCAATCAGTACCAGCGTCGCGAGGATGCTGGCGATGGTCAGGACGACGACCCGCCGCCTGGCCCTCGGCCCGACGGCGTCGAAGAGTATCGCGTTGCTGCTCATCGCAGCACCCGGAACCTGGTCTCCAACCGGGCGCCCACGGCTCCGGCTCCGAGTGCCACGACAGCGTAAATAGCCGCAGCAACCAGGAATGTCACCAGCCCCAGCGCCTCCTTATTGTTGATGAAACTTACTTGGGCCGTGAGGTCCATGACGCCGACCACGCCGGCCAGGGAGGAGGACAGCAGGATACCGATGAACAGGGTGACGATCGGCTGCACCATGGACCGGGTGGCCTGCGGGAAGACGATCTCCCGAAGCACACCGAAGAAGCCCAGTCCGATAGCCCGGCCTGCCTCGACCTGTCCTGGCGGAATGGCGTTGATCCCGGTGCGGAACACCTCGCAGGCGAACGCGGCCCCCACCAGGATCATCGCCATCATCACCGAGGGAAGGTAGTCGATGGTGATGCCGATTTCGGGCAGCCCGTAGACCACCAGGATCAGCAGCGACACCAACGGCACGTTGCGGAAGACTTCCACGTAGATCAGCCCGACGGCGCGCATGTACGCCACCGGGCCGATCCTGAAGGTCGCCAGGACGGCTCCCAGGATCATCGCCCCGACAAAGCCGACGACGGTGAACTGGGCTGTAACCCAGAGCCCTGCGCCGAAGGTGCCCAGGTATTTGGTGAACAGCACATCCATGGCGGAAGGCTAGCCGACGGTGGGTACGGTGGGCGTGTTGTCCGTGCCGGTCTTGGCTCCGATGGTGGCCTTCCAGAGTTTGAGCCAGGTGCCGTCCGCGATGATCTTCTTGAGCCAGTCATTGACGAAGGCCTTCGCGTCGGTGCCCTTGGTCAGGCCGATTCCGTAGTTGTCCTTCGGGCCAAAGGGATCGCCCACGATCTTGACGTCCTTGTTGGACACCAGCGCGTTAAGCAGCAGCGATTGGTCGATGACGTAAGCATCCGCGCGCCCCTGCTGCACGGCCGCGAGCGCCTGCGCGTTGTCCGGCAGCGCCAGGACCTTGGCCTGCGGGGCCACACTGGCCAGCAGCGTCACGCCGGTGGAGGCCGCTTGGGTGGCCACGGTCTTGCGGGCCAGGTCCGCGACGCTCTTGATGTCCGTGTTGCCGGACTTCACCAGGATGCCCGCCTGCGATGAATAG
>JBBRKU010000099.1:0-7002 GCA_038231735.1 Actinomycetales bacterium
GCCTTCTCCCCGCCGCTGTCCTTCGCCGAATCGCTGGCCGGTCGAGGACTGGCCGTCGGCGTCAAGATGGGGCCCGGCATCCCGCACGAGTCCGTCCCGGCCAGCTGCGAGGCCCAGTGGGTTTCCGTGGACGGCGACGTGGTGGAGGCGGCGCTGTGGTTCAACACGCTGGCCCGCGAGGGGGTCCGGCGCGCGGCAATGGTGATCGGGCCCCGGGGATCCGCGGAGCTGACCAGCCCGGTGCCGTACGACCCGGCCGGCCAGGACGTGGCCATCGGACCGGCTGTGGGCTACCTCTATGAACCGGACGGCGCGGTGATCCGCGCTGGTCTGGTGGCGGACCTGGCCCGGATGCTCGACGGCCATCTGCTGGATGAGCACATCGCCTACATCTGCTCCGCCGTGCTGGCGGACACCCCTTTCGCCCGCGCCTACCGGATCCTTGAGGTGCGGCCTTACAACGTCAAGGCCCTGAAGACCTGGGTCCGGCAGAACCGGATCGGCGTGCTGGACATCAAAAAGCGCGGCACCGCCGTCACCCCGGAGGAACTGCGCAAGCAGCTGCTCACCGGCTCCGGTAAGGGGCCCAACTCGGCCACGCTGGTCCTGACCCGCATCGGCGAGGACCGCGTGGCGATCGTCGTCGAGCCCGTCAGCCACACAGCCCTGCCGCTGTCGCTCTAGGTCCCACCTAGGTTCCAGGCACGGCTAGGCGCGCGAGAACTCGGACGCCGCCCGGACCTGCTCCGGGGAGGGACGCACACCGGTGTAGAGGACAAACTGTTCCTCGGCCTGGATCGCGATCACCTCGGCGCCGGTGATGACGGGCTTGCCGGCGGCGCGGGCCGCCTTGATCAGCGGCGTCTCGGAGGGCAGGGCGACGACGTCGAACACCACCTGCGCGGCGGCGACGGTGGCGTTAGCGAAGGACTGGGACGCCTCATCCGCGCCGGCCATGCCCAGCGGCGTGACATTGATGATCAGGTCGGCGGTGCTGGAACCCACGTCGCCCTGCCAGCCGAAGTTATAGAGATCCGCCAGCGCACGGCCTGTTTCCTCATTGCGGGCCACAATCGTCACCGTCCGGAAGCCGGCGTTACGCAGCGCAGCGGCCAAGGCTTTCGCCATCCCGCCGGAACCCTGAAGCAGCACCGTGTGGGAGGCCGGGACGAGGTGGTCCCTCAGCAGCCGTGCGATCGCGATGTAGTCCGTGTTGTAGCCCGTCAGAATACCGCCGTCGTTGACAATCGTGTTGACGGAATCGATGGCCTTCGCGGACGGATCCATCCGGTCCAGCAGCGGGATGACGGCCTCCTTGTACGGCATGGACACGGCGGCACCGCGGATCGGCAGGCCGCGGATACCGGCGACGGCGCCCGTAATATCCGCCGGCGCGAACGCCTTGTAAATGAAGTTCAGGCCCAGCAGGTCGTAGAGGTAGTTGTGGAAGCGCGTGCCGATGTTGCTGGGGCGCGCGGCCAGCGAGATGCACAGAATCATGTCTTTGTTCAGGATAGGCACCGTCCTATTCTGCCCTGACCGGCCCTGCGTGGTGCGTCACATCCGGGCGGCTTCGCACTGACGGGGCGGCCGGCTGCACTAGAATTGGGCCAGAATTCCTGCAGCGGATCCGCCGCACATCGTGGGGCCGGAGGGGTGTGAGGAGAGCGCATGAAGATTGATTTCGCCACATCCGAACGGTCCACGCTTGGCGTGGAGTGGGAGCTGGCCTTGGTCGATGCGGCCAGCGGCGAACTGGTTCCGGTAGCGGACAAGGTGCTGGCGGCGGTCAACATCGCACACCCGGAGCTGCAGGCGGATGAGGAGCACCCGCACATCAAGCAGGAGCTGCTGCTTAATACCATCGAGCTGGTCACCGGCATCTGCCACACGGTTTCCGAGGCGAAGGCGGATCTGGCCCGCAACCTCGCCAGCGTCCGCGAAGCCACGGACCCGCTGGGCGTGGAGCTGCTCTGCGCGGGCACGCATCCCTTCAGCCACACCCGGCAGCAGGCCGTCACGGACAAGGAACGCTACGCCAAGCTGATTGACCGCACGCGGTGGTGGGGCAGCCAGATGGTGATCTACGGCGTGCACGTCCACGTCGGCCTGGACCATGTCAGCAAGGCCATGCCGGTGCTCGACGGGCTGGTCAACTTCGAACCGCACTTCCAGGCGCTCTCCGCGTCCTCGCCTTTTTGGAACGGCGAGGACACCGGCTACGCCTCGCAGCGGGCGCTGATGTTCCAGCAGCTGCCGACGGCGGGACTCCCCTTCCAGTTCGCCAGCTGGGAAGGCTACGAGGCCTATGTGCAGGACATGTTCACCACCGGCGTTATAGACGCCATCAATGAGATCCGCTGGGACATCCGGCCGGTTCCAGGGCTGGGCACCATCGAAATGCGCGTGTGCGACGGCTTGTCTACCCTGGAGGAAGTCGGGGCCATCGCGGCCTTCACCCAGTGCCTGGTGGATGATTTTTCCGCCACGCTCGACGACGGCGGCACCATCCCGACGATGCCGCCCTGGCATGTGCAGGAGAACAAGTGGCGCGCGGCCCGGTACGGACTGGATGCCATCATCATCCTGGATGCGGCCAGTAATGAGAAACTCGTCACCGAGCACACCATCGAGACGCTGAACCGGCTGGAACCCGTGGCCAAGCGCCTTGGCTGCGCGGATGAACTCGCCGATGTGGAGAGCATCATCCGGCGCGGTGCCGGCTACCAGCAGCAGCGCCGCGTTGCTGCGGCCAACGGCGGGGACCTGCACGCCGTGGTCGAGGACCTCATCAAGCGCCTCCGGTTCGGCCCCGATGCTCCCTAACGTTTCGGACAGGAGGTCCGTACCGGTCAACCGTTCGGCCGCTCCCACGAAGCGATCGGGCCCTCGATCACAGTGAACAGCGGGTGAGGCGCCGGCAGTCCAATGCCATCCCACAACGCTGCGACTGCAGGGCTGCGCTTTTCGAGCTTTGCCCGCAGGTGCCTCCACTCGTACTCCAGCTGGCCCGTCGTCACCGGGATCAGGCCGGCCAGTCTTCCCGCTGAGAGAATCTTGTCCCTGTTGAAGGTGTATCCGCGGGTGTCGGCCTCATCTGCAATGCCGGACAGGAAAAGGCAGATCGCATCCGACGGTGACGGGTTATTGCGGAACCGCTCCAGCTGCGGATGCCTGCTATAGCCACTCATCGGATTACCGAGCACAGCCTGAGCCAGCAACCCTTCACGCCAACACGCGGTCAGTGCCTGCCGATCAAAATACCGCGGATGTACCGACCAAAGCCTCACGAGGGACAAGGCTAGCAACCGAATCGGCAGGATTCCACAATCCTTGGGAGATGCAGCTGGAGTCCCGGCATGCTCTGCACCGGCGGCGCGTCAAAAGGTAGAGTCACGTCATGGGAATCACGTATTCCAGTATCGTCAACGCACCCCTCGAGGACGTTTTCGCCTGGCACGCCAGACCAGGGGCGTTCTCCCGTTTGTCACCCCCGTGGCAACCCATGCACCTGCGCGCCGAGGGCGGATCCTTGAAAGACGGTGAGGTAGTACTGGGCTTGCCCGGCGGTCTCACCTGGGTCTCCCGCCACGACCCGGACGGCTACCGGCCTCCGCACCGTTTCGTTGACGCCGTCGCCTCCGACGGAATCGCATCCGTTCCGGTTCATGCGCTGCTGCGCTGGCGGCATACGCATGAGTTCGCAGCGTCCACGGCCTCGAGCACACGCGTCACCGATCGCGTGGAGACGCCGCTAGGACCACGCCTTCTGCGGCCGACATTCGTGTACCGCCACCGCCAGCTGGCCGACGATCTTGCGGCGCATCGCTGGGCGGCCGGGGCCGGAGCCCAGCCGCTCACGATTGCAGTGACCGGCTCTTCCGGGCTGGTGGGCTCTGCGCTCTGCGCCTTCCTCAGCACGGGCGGGCATCGGGTCATCCGTCTGGTGAGAGGGCAGCCGCGGGGATCCGACGAGCGCCGTTGGGAACCAATGCGGCCGGATTCGGGGCTGTTGGACGGCGTCGATGCGCTTGTCCACCTCGCCGGAGAGCCGATTGCGGGACGCTTCACGCCAGCCCACAAGCGGGCAATCCGCAGCAGCCGCTCCGAGCCGACCAGACTGCTCTCACGAATCGCAGCCACAGCACAGCAGGGCCCACGCACCCTTGTGGTCGCTTCCGCCATCGGTTACTACGGCGCCGATCGCGGGGATGAAATCCTGACCGAAGACAGTGCATCCGGCGAAGGCTTCCTTGCGGACGTCGTGGCCGGGTGGGAAGCGGCAACGCGCTCGGCCGCAGAAGCAGGCATTCGTGTTACCAACATCCGCACCGGCATTGTTCAATCACCGCGCGGGGGGACGCTGCGTCTTTTCCGGCCGCTTTTCTCGCTCGGGCTGGGCGGCCGGATCTCCACCGGCAGACAGTGGCTGTCCTGGATTGACCTCGACGACCTCATCGACGTCTACAACCGCGCTCTCTTCGATCCGGGTCTCTCCGGCCCGGTTAACGCCGTCGCTCCCAATCCGGTCCGCAACACGGAGTATGCACGCATCCTCGCCCGCGTGCTGAACCGGCCGGCGCTGATCCCCGTGCCGGGCCTTGGGCCCAAACTGATCCTCGGCGAGGAAGGCTCCTCCGAACTCGCCGAAGCTAACCAAAGGGTCATGCCTATCAGGCTTCAGGAGTCGGGCCACCACTTCCGGCAGACCGACGTTGAAGCTTCGCTGCGGCACCAGTTAGGGCGCGACGCCGGCTGAGCTCGTCCCCTCCGATAGTCCACGATAGGCGTCGATCTTGTAGGTGATGGCAGCCAGGTGGCGTTGCTGCTCACTGGGCGAGGCTTACTCACCCGGGTCCGACGGCCGCAGCGCCCGAGAGGTATTCGTCGTCGACCTCCACGGGCGTGAGCCCTTCGGCGTATGCTTCGGCCGTCCCGCGCCAACTGGCCTGCACCTGCAGGAGCGTGTCGTACGCACCAAGGTCCTTGGCCGTAAAAACCCACTTCTGCATCTCACCCACGTAGCGATCCAGCGCCTCGTCGTCGAACACCGCGGTCCAAGCAAAGAGGGAGCGCAATGCGTCCTTCATGTTGCCGCTCGTGCCGAGCGCACGGGCGACTGCTCCGGCAAGTCGCGTTCCTTGAGTGAGCGTGTCCAGGGTGTCGCTTCGCAGGATCACCAGGTCAGTGTCACCGCGTCGAGTCACACCACCTTTGGCAGCTGCACTGCTGAGAAGTAGATGACTTCCATCGCGGAACGGTATTCCGGCCGCGCTTCACTAGCGTCACCACCGTCGCAAGCCCGACTCCCGACGAGGTTCCGATGAGGATCAGTAGCTGAAGGGATCAGAGGCAGATGCTGCTCACGGGCATGGAGGAGTCCGGGGCAAACGCGATACCGCTGGGATGCACGCCGCGCATCACCAGCTGCGCCCCCAGCGCCGCGACCATGGCACCGTTGTCCGTGCACAGGGAGGGCGCCGGCACCAGCAGACGGATGCCTGCCTCGGCGGTCCGCTCGGCCAGCAGCGAGCGGAGGCGTGAATTTGCGGCGACGCCGCCGCCGAGCAGCAGTGTGCTGATCCCGTGCTCACGGCAGGCCAGAATGGCTTTGCCTGTAATCACGTCCAGCACCGCCTCCTGGAAGCTCGCTGCAATGTCCGTCACTGGAGCCTCCGCACCGGCAGCCTCGTAGCCCTCCACGCACCGTGCCACCGCCGTCTTGAGCCCGGAGAAGGAGAAGTCGTAGCGGTGCGGGCCGGGCGATTCGGCCGTCCCCATGTATTTGGGGGCGGTAAGTCCGCGCGGGAAGCGGATCGCCCGCGGGTTGCCGGTCCTCGCAAGGGCATCGATGGCCGGGCCGCCCGGGTAGGCCAGACCCAGCAGCCGTGCGACCTTATCGAAGGCTTCGCCGGCCGCGTCGTCGATGGTGGCCCCCAGCAACTCCACATCCTCGGCGATGCTTCGGACCCTCAGGATCTCGGTGTGGCCCCCCGACACCAGCAGCGCGCCGAGGTTTTCCGGCAGACCAGGCACGGCAGCGCCGTCGCCGGTCACGGCAGCGCCGTCGCCGGTCAAGGCGCGGGCAATGGACTCGTCCAGCAGCCCGACGCCGACGTGGGCCACCAGGTGGTTGATCGCGTAGAGCGGTTTGCCCGTAGCAACGGCGAGCGCCTTGGCCGCGCACACGCCCACCATCAGGGCGCCGGCCAGGCCGGGTCCGCTGGTCACGGCGATGGCGTCGACCTCGTCCAGGGTGACCCCGGCCTCCGCCAGGGCCTGCTGCAGGGTGGGAACCATCGCGTCCAGGTGCGCCCGGGACGCGATTTCGGGAATCACGCCGCCAAAGCGCACATGCTCGGCCATGGAGGAGGAGACCGTGTTGGCGAGCAGGTCCGTACCACGGACCAGGCCGACGCCGGTCTCGTCGCAGGAGGATTCGATGCCCAAGATCAAGGGGTTGGGCGTGTTCAGGGGATTGTTCAGGTTCAATAGCCCGCTCATGTTCATTCCTCAGTCCCATCTTCCGTCACCGGGGCCAGCGAGCGCTTCATGATCAGGGCATCCGTACCGTCCCGGTAGTAGCGCGGCCGGACGTGGATCTGTTCAAAGCCGAAACGCAGATACAGCTGCTGGGCCCGGGGATTGTCGGCCCGCACCTCCAGCAGCACATCCTCGGCGCCGCGCCGGGCGGCTTCGACCAGCAGCTCGGTCAGCATGGCGCGTCCGAACCCTTTGCCCTCGGACTCGGGCACCACCGCGATGGTCTGCACATCCGCAATCGGCCGGATGCACATAAGCCCCGCGTACCCCACAATCCGCCCGTCCAGCTCCACCACAATGTACCGCCGCGTCTGCGGCTGCTGGGACAGCTCGTCCACAAACATGTGCCGCGGCCAGCAATCCACCGGAAACAGCGCCAGCTCCAGCGCGCACACGGCGTCGACGTCGGCGGCGGTCATGTCCCGCAGGAGGGCCTTCACAGGGCACGCTTCCGGGGAC
>JBBRKU010000100.1:0-6998 GCA_038231735.1 Actinomycetales bacterium
ACGGTGCGCGTCCACTGGGTATCGTCCTGCCCAAGGATCTGCCCGCCGAGCCGCTGCGCGTCGGTGGCCGTCCGGTCCCGGTCGGCCACGGTGAACGAGACGTGCCAGTGCGGCAACTCGTCCGGACCGGCGGGCACGACCCAGGCGATCGCGTCCTCGAAGCCGGAGGGAGTGGCCACCGCCGACTGCCGCGCCGTGATGTCCGGGTCGACTGTGGCCTCGAGGTGGTCGCCATAACCGGGCCTGAGGATCAGGGCCACGAAACCCAGATCGTCGACCCGCCAGCCGAATGCCTCCCTGTAGAAGGCGATCGCCTTCTTGGAGTCGGTGGTGTGGAGGTCGCTGAAGTTCCAGGCCCCCGGCAGGTTGACCGTCTGCGCCCCGAGACGCCGCCGAGCCTGCCAGATGCGGAACTCGGCGCCCTCGGGATCGGTCAGCACCACGCCACGGCCGCCGTCTCCCGCGTCCGCCGGTGCCGATCGCACCGTGGCTCCGTTCAACACCAGCCGACGTGCTGCGGCATCTGCGTCATCGACCGAGATGTAGGTATTCCACTTCGCGGCACCCTCCCCGGGTCCGGCAATCGCCCCGACTTCCCTGCCACCGAGCTGGGCGATCACGTATCGGGTGGGGGCTCCGGGCGGCATAGCGTCCTCAAACGTCCAGCCGAACAGGCCGCCGTAGAACGCAGTGGCCGCCTCGACGTCGGGCTGCTCGGTGTCCACCCACGACGGGACACCCTGCGGATAGGTCCGTTCGGTGACTTCTCGTTCTCGCTCCATGGCAGAATCCTAGCCAACCAGGCTCGCTTCGGCGAGCCTGCGGAATCCGCCACAGCTACGCGTTCATGACGTCAAGGCCTCCCGGAAGGACTAGCCTTCATTCACCGGCTTGTAGCTCAGAATGACGACCCCGGTACCGTGGACGTCAGTGCCGGACAGAGTGAATTTGGCTTGGACGGCATCGCGGTAGATCATTCGCCCACAACGGCATCGCTGATAACCGTTGTGTTGTCCCAAGCAGGGTCCTTGAGCGTTGACGAGACGACGTACTTTGGAATGCTGTTCTTCCGGTCGGCAAACTCGTCGGCGCCGGCTCGCCCGCTCCAGACCGGGGCAAAACCGTCGTAGGTTTTACGGCCCATCAGGAGTGCGTCGCTGCCAAATAACTGCTCCCGAGCGGCCCTCATGGCCTCGTCGCCGAAATATTCGAAATGCCAGTCCTGCATGTTCGAGATATCCCCGTCGAGGGTCATATAGGTGGCATTGATAATTTTGCGCATGATCGTTCTCCTCCGTTTGGACCTTTCAGGACCGCTTGGCCAGACGGGATTGCAGGCCCATCTTCACCTGCGCCCACTCGGACTTGAGGATCGAAAACACCACCGAGTCCCGCAGCGATCCGTCCCGCATCCGCTGGTGCGCGCGCAGCACGCCGTCCTGCTTGGCGCCCAGCCGCGCAATGGCCTCCCTGGACTGCAGATTCATCCAGTGCGTGTAAAAGCAGACAGACTCGCAGCCCAAGGCCTCAAATGCGTGGCCCAGCAACAGCAGCTTGGACTCCGGGTTGGTTCCGGTGCCGTGCACGCTGCTGGCATTCCAGGTGTGGCCGATCTCCACCCGCGGGACTTTTCGGTCGATGCCGCAGTAGGTGGTCATCCCGATGATCCGACCGTCGCTGTTCCGCCGGGTGGTAAACGGAACCATCTCCCCCGCCGCCTGCAGCCCCAGCCGCCGGTCGACCTCCGCGGCCATGTCCCCCGGCCGAGGCACGGCGGTGTACCAGAGGTTCCACAGCTCACCGTCCGCGGCGGCCTCCACCAGCCCGTCGTGATGGTCAACGGAGAGCGGTTCAAGGGTCACGGCCGTGCCCCGAAGGGTTACCGGTTCAATCAGCGTCATCCGATCAGTTTAACCGGGACCCGCCAGCCTCCAGCCGACGTTCAGCTGGCCGGCCAGTCGAAGAAGCCCTGGCCGGATTTGCGGCCCAGCTCGCCGCGGGCCACCTTGTCCCGCAGGATCTGCGGTGGGGCAAAGCGTTCACCCAATGTGGAGTGCAGGTATTCGGCGATGCCCAGCCGCACGTCCAGTCCGACAATGTCCGTGGTGCGCAGCGGCCCGACCGGATGCTTGTATCCCAGCACCATGGCCGCATCGATGTCCTCGGCGCTGGCCACACCCTCCTCGACCATGCGCATCGCCTCCAGCGCGATGGCCACGCCCAGTCTGGAGGAGGCAAATCCCGGCGCGTCATGTACGACGACCGGGGTCTTGCCCAGCGCCGCGACCCACGCACGCGCCTCGCGTTCCAGTTCCGCCGAGGTGCCGTCCGCCAGCACGATTTCCACCAGCATGGATGCCGGTACCGGATTGAAGAAGTGCAGGCCGCAGAAACGCTCGGGCCGTTGCAGCTGCCGCGCCAGTCCGGCGACGGAAAGGGAGGAGGTGTTGGTGGCCAGCCACGCATCGGGGGCCAGCTGCTCCTCCACACCCTTCAGCGCGGCGCTTTTCAGCGCGAATTCCTCCGGTACCGCTTCCACCACCAGGCCGCAGCCCGCGAAGGAGGAGTAGTCGGTGGAGACGGCCAGCCGCGCGGTCAGCGCATCCAAGCTCTCCGTCGTCGTGCCGCGTTCCACGCTCTTGGCCAGCGCCTGGCTGACGCGTCCGTGCGCGGCGGCGGCCGCGTCGTCGTCGCGCTCCACCACGACGACGGCGGCCCCGGCCACCGCGAAGGCGTGCGCGATTCCCGCACCCATCCGGCCTCCGCCCAGTACGCCGACCCGGTTCGGTACAGTCATTTCCCGGTTCGGTACAGTCATTTCCCGGTTCGGTACTTTCATTTCGTCGTCCTCAATGTGTTTTTCCGGTCCAGGAAGGCCTGCATGCGTTCGAATTTTGCCGGTGATTCAAAAAGCACGGCCTGGGCGTCCATGTCCGCCTGCGGGTGCATTTCGTCCGGAACGTGGAATACGGCCTTGGTCATCTGGACGGCCAGCGGATCCTGCCGGGCAATCCGGTCCGCCAGGGCGTTCGCGGCGGACAGCAGGTCCGCGGACTCATGGATTTCGGTGATCAGGTGCAGCGCCAGGGCTTCCTCCGCGTTGAGCACCCGTCCGGCCAGCAGGATCTCTTTGGCCACCGGCTCGCCCACCAGTTCACGCAACCGCCAGCTGGCGCCGGCCGCGGCCATGATGCCCAGTCCGGTCTCCGGATTGCCGATCTTCAGCGACGGCGTCCCGAACCGGAAGTCGGCGGCGTAGGCCAGCTCGGCCCCGCCGCCCAGCGTGTAGCCGTCCAGCGCCGCGATCACGGGCATCTTCAGCGCAGCGATGCGGATGAACAGCTTGATGTTGATGCCCTTGAGTGCGTCCTCACGCCGGCGTTCGCGCAGCTCGGCAATGTCCGCCCCGGAGGCAAACACGCCGGGCCGGGCGGTCCCTGTGGCGGATGTGGCGCTTTCGGCGCCCGCGCCGGTGGAGGCAGGGCTGCCGGAGAGAATCAGGATTTTCGGAGCCGCTTCCAGCCGGGCACAGACGGCGTGCAGCTCATCCACCATTTCCTGGTTGATGGCGTTGCGCGCGCCGGGCCGGTTCAGCTGGACCAGCAGCCGGTCCGGCCGCTCTTCCACTCGCAGCGTATTGAAATCCAGGGTGTTGAAATCCACCGCCTTGGAATCCCCAGTGCCGGATACCATCACAGGGCCTCCACCAACATGGCAGTTCCTTGACCGACGCCAACGCACATGGTGGCCAGACCGGTTTTGGCGCCCTCGCGTTCCATCCGGCCCAGCAGTGTGATGCTGATCCGGGATCCCGACGATCCCAGCGGGTGGCCCAATGCAATGGCTCCGCCGTCGCGGTTCACCATCCCGGGGTCCAGGCCGAGCCGGCGGATGCAGGCCAGCGACTGGGTGGCAAAGGCCTCGTTCAGTTCCACGGCACCAATCGCGCCAAGTTCGACGCCGGTGCGCGCCAGCAGCTTCTGCGTCGCCGGAACCGGTCCAAGACCCATGATTTCCGGGGCTACTCCGGCGGATACGCCGTCGACGATCCGCGCCCGCGGCACCAGTCCGAAGCGCTGCAGCGCGGCCTCGCTTGCCACGATCACCGCCGAGGCGCCGTCGTTCAGGGAGGAGGCGTTGCCGGCGGTCACTATGCCTCCGGGCTTCACCACCGGGCGCAGCCCGGCCAAAACATCCAGCGTGGTCTCCCGACGCGGACCCTCATCGGTCGTCACGTCACCCTTGCGCGTCGCGACGGCGACGATTTCGTCGTCGAACCGTCCGGCGTCGATGGCCGCCAGAGCCTTCTGGTGGGACTGCAGGGCGAAGGCGTCCGCATCCTGGCGGCTGATGCCGTCCAGCCCCGCCACTTCCTCCGCGGTCTCCGGCATCGAATACGTTGCCTTGTCCCGTTGCTTGAGGGCGGGGTTGGTGAAGCGCCAGCCGATCGAGGTGTCCACGACCTCGCCGGGACGGGCGAAGGCCTTCTCCGGCTTGGCCATCACCCAGGGCGCCCGGCTCATCGATTCCACGCCGCCGGCAATGACGACGTCCGCCGCGCCGGATTTGACCATCTGGGACGCCATAATGATGGCGGACAGC
This sequence comes from Actinomycetales bacterium, assembly GCA_038231735.1. Lineage (GTDB taxonomy): Bacteria > Actinomycetota > Actinomycetes > Actinomycetales > Micrococcaceae > Arthrobacter_M. Next base: position 4,603 of record JBBRKU010000100.1, read on the forward strand.
CCGGAGGCGCACAGCCGGTTGACGGTGATGCCGGGGATCTCGTCCGGCAGTCCGGCCAGCAGGGTGGCCATGCGGGCGACGTTGCGGTTGTCCTCGCCCGACTGGTTGGCACTGCCCAGGATAACCTCGTCGATGCCGGTCGGATCCATGCCCGTCCGCGACACCAGCTCCCGGACCACCAGGGCCGCGAGATCATCGGGGCGCACGCCGGACAGCGCCCCGCCGTAGCGGCCGACGGGGGTGCGCACTCCGCCCACCAAATATGCCTGGACCCCGGGGGAAGCGTGTGTCATCGGAACATCCTTTGCGCGGAGGTGTGGATCGCCGTCGTCGTCTTTTATGCCGGTCCGCCGAAAACTTACCGACCGTTCGTTCTATAAATATTCCAGACGGCGGGCATCCGGTCAACCGCGCGGTACGCGGACACCCCGCTGCAGCCACGCGACACCCCGCTACAGGGTCAGCTGAAGAGCGCGTTCTTCGGCTCGTTGTGCTTGACCTTCTGCCAGCCGAGCCAGAGCACCAGTGCGAAGAACGGGATGGTGGCCAGCGTCCACAGGCCCAGCAGGAAGACCTCGCCCTGCTTGCTGGTCATCGTGTCGAACCCGATCAGCACCGTGATGGCCAGCAGCGCGATAAGGCCGATCCAGCTGGTCCAGGGCGAGCCCGGCATCGGCAGGGAGGAAACCTTGCCCTTCTTCTTGCGCAGCATGATCTGGCTGGCAAAGATGGAGCCCCAGGTGAAAATCACGCCGATGGACGCCGTGTTCAGGGCCAGATCGAAGGCGTGCGAGCCGCCCAGCCAGATGTTCAGCAGAACCCCCACCAGATAAACGGCACCGATCGAGAGGATGGCCGCGTAGGGCACATAGCGGGAGGACATCTTGGTCAGCCACTGCGGCGCATGCCCATTGTTGGCCATGGTGCGGAAGATGCGGCCAATGGAATACAGGCCCGAGTTGCAGGAGGACAGGGCCGCGGTGATGACCACCATGTTCATGATGGATCCCACCCAGCCCAGGCCCATCTGGCCGAAGACGGTCACGAACGGGCTCTCGCCGGCCTTGTAGTGGTCCGAGGGCATCAGCATGGCCAGCAGCATCACCGAACCCACGTAGAAGATGACGATCCGCACGACGACGGCGCGGATGGCGCGCGGAACTTCGCGCTCGGGGTCCTCCATCTCGCCGGCCGTGATGCCCACAAGCTCGATCGCGTTGTAGGCGAAAATGACGGCATTCAGCACCAGGATCATGACGAGCGCGCCCTTGGGGAACATGCCGCCGTCGTTATAGAAAAGATTCGACACGGAGGCGTGGTGGTCCCCCACCTTTGCGTTCGTGACCACCATGAACGTGCCCACAATCAGGAACAGCACAATCGCCGCCACCTTGAGGCAGGAGGCCCAGAACTCGAATTCGCCGAAGGCCTTGACGCTGAGCAGGTTCACCGCCACCAGCAGCACCAGCGCGCAGATGGCGCTCAGTTCCACCGGGACGTTCGGGAAGAAGAACTGGAAGTACAGCCCGATCGCGATCAGCTCCGCGATGCCGGTCATGGCCCAGTTGATGAAGTACATCCAGCCGGAGAGGTAGGCGCCCTTCTTGCCGAAGAATTCACCCGCGTATGAGACAAAGGAGCCGGAGGTCTGCCGGTACATGATCAGCTCGCCCAGGGCACGCATCAGCAGGTAGGCAATGACGCCGGCGATCGCATAGGAGAAGATCAGCGCCGGACCGGTGGAGGCCAGCCGGCCACCCGCACCCATGAACAGGCCGACGCCGATTGCGCCGCCCATCGCGATCATCGTCACGTGGCGCCGGGACAGGGTCCTTTTGTACCCCTCGGCGGTGATTTCGCCCGGGACGGTGACCGCCTCGGCGGTCTGCAGTTTCTCTTCGGTCAGCTCGTTGGACACGCAAAATCCTTAGTTCGGTTCAGGGGTGCTTCGCGCTGGTACCGCAACGGCTGATCGGCTGTGGATCAACTCCTGGATGGCGGCGTCATTGCGCAAAGACGAACAACAGCTTATCCGAGGTCATGCCCGTTGTGTTCCCGCTCACGGGGAAAGGGCCTCCTGATGGCTTCGATCGGCGCCGGTCAGAGCCCCTCCCGCCATGGCAAGCTGGCGTCCCCCGGCCAGCCCGGCGAACCATTGGCGCAGCGCCCGGTCGTGGCTGACCAGCACCAACGTCCGGCCGAAATCCGCCAGCGCGTCCTCGAGCTCGCCCACCAGCAGCGGCGCCAGGTGGTTGGTCGGTTCGTCAAAAAGGAGCACGTCAAAGTGCCCGGTCAGCAGCCTCGCCAGCGCCAGCCGGCGGTATTGCAACACGGACAATGAACCCACCCGGATATGGAAATCCGCACTACGGAACAGGCCCAGCCGGAGCAGCTGG
>JBBRKU010000101.1:0-6914 GCA_038231735.1 Actinomycetales bacterium
GCACCGCGACCAGCACCAACAACTACTTCCGCGAAGTGGGCGCGGCGCTGGGCGTGGCAGTGTTCGGCGCTATCTTCACCAGCCGGCTCTCCGAGTCGCTGACGAAGGCCTTTTCCGGCTTCGGCGCCAACCCGTCCCAGGCGGCGAAGTCCACGGCCACGCTGGACCCGCAGACCCTGGCGCAGCTGCCGGTACAAATGAAGGACGCCATCATCAACGCCTACGCGGATTCGCTGGCGCCGGTGTTCTGGTACCTGGTGCCCTTCCTGGTCGTGGCCCTCATCCTGGCCCTGACGCTGAAGGAAATCCCGCTCTCCGACACGGCCGGGATGGTGGCCCGCGGTGAGGCGCTCGGCGGCGAAGAAGCGGAGCGGCTGGAGGCCGAACTGCGTGCCGGTGCTCCCGCGGTGGGCTCCAACGGGCCGGCTTCGGGCACGGACGACGACGGCGGACTGGCTTCCGCGGGGCGGCCCGCGCAGGAGCACGACGACGGCCGCCAGCTTGAGGACGCCGGCCACCACTGAGGCACCTGGCTCCGGTGCCCTAGCCCGGGGGCACGGACAACGACCGCTCTAAATGACAAGGAAATCCGCTTGTCATTTAGAGCGATCCTCGTCGTTAATGAAGCCAACCGGGATCCTCACCGCCAGTCGCCCCGCATCCGTGCGACTCAGCGCAGAAAGTGCGTGACGCCGTCGTAATCCAGCGCCCACTGCAGCCGCTCGTGGTGGCGGAGTGGGAGTTCCGGCAGCTCGTCGAGGGCAAACCAGCCGACCGCGAGTGATTCGTCGTCGTTGACCCTCGCCTCGCCCGCCACCGCGCGGGCGCGGAACACCAGGTTCATGAACTGGCACTGGTCGCCGTTGGGAAACTCGATGGCTTCCTGGCTGTGCACCGCCACCAGACTCTCCATCTCGGCCATAAGACCGGTCTCCTCCAGGACCTCCCGGACCGCACCCAGGGCAGGCTCCTCACCGGGATCCAGCATCCCCGTTATGAGCGTCCATTGCGAGGTGTCCGCACGCTGGCCCAGCAGAACCCGACCGTCGTCGTCGAACACCACCGCCGTCACGCCGGGCAACCAGGGCAGGTCGTGGCCGATTTTTTCGCGCAGCTTGATAACAAAATCAGGGGTAGGCATGGATCCAGCCTATCCGGCGGCCAGCAGCATCGCCGCGAGCGCACCGGTGAGCATGAACGGGCCGAACGGGATCTGCGTTTTGCCGCTGCCGCGCCGGGACACGATCAGCCCCACACCCCAGAGGCCGCCCAGCAGGAACGCAGCCATGGTGCCGTAGAGCAGATGCGCCCAGCCCAGGAGACCCAGGTACAGCCCCAGCAGGAACGCAAGTTTAACGTCCCCCAGTCCCATCCCGGCCGGGTAGATGATCCGCAGCAGCAGGTAGAAGGACCACAGGGCCGCGCCGGCCAGCACAATGCGCACCGCTGCCCCAGCGTCCCCCGCCACCAGGACCGCAGCGAGCAGAAGTGCTCCCGCCACCGCGTAAGACGGGAAAATGATCCGGTTGGGCAGGCGGTGGCTGCGGATATCCACCACGCTCAGCCAGACCGCAATGACCGCCAAATACGCGCAGGCCAGCAGCACCAGCCAAAAGGACAATGCGTGTCCCTGCCAAAGTCCCGCCAGGCGCGTGATCATAGCTGGATGCTACTGGACTGCCGCTCGCTGGCCTACTGCGGGCGGGTAAGCTGTGGAAATGGATCCCTCGCTGGATGCAGCAAACCACTTCAGGAACCTGTGCCGGTCTTCGCCGTGGAAATGGCAGAGCCTGCGTTGCCAGATGAGCCGGCTGACGGCCACCGATGCCGGCGATGTGCGCCCTGAGCGGACGGAGGATCCCGCGGGCGGAGTGCGTGGCCCCCAAGGCACCGGCTCCCAGCCGGCCACGGTGAACTGCTGGATCCGCCGGCCCAAGGCCCTGCGCGTGGAGTCACCGGACGGCATGCTGCTCTACAGCACCACGGGCATCAACGACTCCAAGGACAGCTTGTACATCAGCGGCACCCGTAAACCGTGGCTGCTTCCGGCCCACCTCCTCACCCCGGTGTACGACGACGACGGCCTGGTCCGGCGCCGCCCGGAGGCAGGCTACGGGGAGCCGAGCTTCGGGGACCCGCGTTTTGCCGCGTTGCTCGACCCGGTGGAGCTGGCCGGGAACGCCCCCGTGCCGCTGGATTTCCCATTCGCGAATGTGGCCGGAATTGGACCGGTGTCGGCCGTGGACCATGAGGGACGCCCGGCGCTGCAGAGCGTACTTACACCCAATCCCAGCTACAAGCCCTCCTACCCCGGGCATCCACTGCTGTTCGCGGGGCGGACCGTCGTCCGGATCGATGCGGAAACCGGGGTCTGCGTCGGCACTCAATCGCTGGACGGACCGTCGGCCGGGGCCGGGCACCGGCTGAAGATCCTGGCCGTGGATGAATACATGCTGGACGATCTGTTCATGGAGGTCAGCATGGGTCTGACGGACGTCCGCCAGCACATCCCCTGGGACGTCGGCCCCGGCGCCTGACTCTGCCACCGCGAGGGTGGAGTTCTGCCCCCAAAACAACGTCTTCAGGGGGCAGAACTCCACTCTCGCGCGCATGCCAGCCTCAGATCTCGGCGCCCTCCAGCAGTTCCGTGACCAGAGCGGCGATGGGCGAGCGCTCGGACCGGGTCAGGGTGACGTGGGCAAACAGCGGATGCCCCTTGAGCGTTTCAACCACGGCGGCGATGCCGTCATGGCGGCCCACCCGCAGATTGTCGCGCTGCGCCACATCGTGGGTCAGCACAATCTTGGAGTTCTGGCCGATCCGGCTCATCACCGTCAGCAGCACGTTTTTCTCCAGCGACTGCGCCTCGTCGACGATCACGAAGGCGTCATGCAGGGACCGGCCGCGGATGTGCGTCAGCGGCATCACCTCCAGCATGCCGCGGTCCATCACCTCCTCGATGACTTCCGTGGACACCAGCGCGCCCAGGGTGTCGAACACCGCCTGCGCCCATGGGTTCATCTTCTCGCTCTCCGAACCCGGCAGGTACCCCAGTTCCTGCCCACCCACGGCGTACAGCGGCCGGAAGACCACCACCTTGCGGTGCTCGCGCCGCTCCAGCACGGCCTCCAACCCCGCGCACAGGGCCAGCGCCGACTTACCGGTGCCGGCCCTGCCGCCCAGCGAGACGATGCCGACTTCACTGTCCATCAGCAGGTCGATGGCCAGCCGCTGCTCCGCGGAGCGGCCGTGCAGACCGAACACATCACGGTCCCCCTTGACCAGCCGGACCTGCTTGTCGGCGCCCACCCGGCCCAGTGCGGACCCCCGGTTGGACAGCAGGACCAGCCCGGTGTTGGTGGGCAGTTCCGCGGCGGCGGGGATAAAGGCCGGCTCGTGGTTGTACAGCGTGCCGATCTCCTCCTCCGTCACATCAAGTTCGGCAACGCCGGTCCAGCCGGAGTCCTTGACCAGCTCGTTGCGGTATTCGTCCGCCTGCAGACCCATCGCGGAGGCCTTCACGCGCATCGGCAGGTCCTTGGACACCACCGTGACGTTCCGTCCCTCATTGGCCAGGTTCTTTGCCACGGCCAGGATCCGGCTGTCATTGTCGCCGTTGCGGAATCCGGCGGGCAGGACCTCCGAGGAAATGTGGTTGAGTTCAACACGCAGCGATCCGCCCTCTTCCCCGAGTGGGATCGCCTTGTTGAGACCGCCATGCTCAATCCGCAGCTCGTCCAGCAGCCGCAGCGCCTTGCGCGCAAAATACCCCAGCTCGGGATCGTGCCGCTTGCTTTCCAGCTCGGATATGACAACTATCGGCAGGATCACCTCATGCTCAGCAAACCGCAGGATCGCTCGGGGGTCCGACAACAGGACCGACGTATCGACCACGTAGCTGCGACCGGGCCCCAAACTGCGGGAAGTAGCCTCGGCTGCAACGGCTTGCGCTTGTACGGAAATAGCCACATCGACTCCACCCCCGGACGCACGCGCCCGGAATCAATAGGGTTGCGGCGGGCTGGCCGGCAGGCCGCGCGCGGCCCCCAATGTATGCGGCGCAATCAAGCGCTTCATAGCTGGCCTCCCCGAACGTCGGGCACGGCGCCCTCCGATAAAACCTAAGCTACGCCTCCCTTGCGTCTGAGGGGATAGGCGGACGGTTAACGCTCAGCGCGTGTCGGGTTAATGCCCGACGACGGCGGGGTGGCGGCGAGGCGGACGACTGCGGCCGGGACGGCCACGGCGGGTGGACGTCAGTGAGGCCAAGGCCGGCTGGAACTGACCAGTTTTGAATCCTACGGTACGGAGTGTCGGGCAAACACGCCGATAAAAGCGGCTGTCCGAACGGCAAACATGGTCAGATCTCAGTGCTGCCGCCCGGGATCCGGCTGATGCCCGCCGACGGGGGCTAAGTGAGGCTAGGTGTGGCTAGGTGTGGCCGGGGATCCGGCGGGACCAGAGGATGGCGGCCAGCACGCCGCCGACGGAGAGCCACAGGGCGTTCAGGCTAAACGCGTGGTAGGCCAGGCCACCCAGAATGGACCCCACGGTCAACGCCAGCCACAGCCCGAAGTAGCGCAGCCAGCCGAGCCTGTCGCCGCCGGCGAGCGCGGTGGCAATGCGTTGACCCATCTTCACGAGGGTCCCGGTCATGTAGGTCAGCCCGATGCTGACCTCGCCGTCTCGCTCAAAGACGACGTTCTCGGCGCCCATGGCGAAGGCCATCATGGGCGGCACCAGCGGCAGCCACAGGCCGCCGTCGAACATCAGGGCTGCGGCGGACAGCAACGCGGCGATGTACAGCAACACCGCCAGCCGTTTGCGTCGCGGCACCACCCGGCGCAGCAACGAGGCGGTGATGACGCCGGCCAGGAAAGCGCCCACCAGCCCCATCGCCAGCCCGAAGCCCAGCCACGAACCGTTGGCCAGGACGGCGCCGGCACGGGTTGAATTGCCGCTCATGAAGGAAACGAAGTAGCCGCCCAGATGGATGAAGCCGACGGCGTCGACAAATCCGGCGACGGCGGACAGTCCGGCCGCCATGACGATTTCAGTCCGGTGATGGTTATGCACAGGCGTGGGCGCGGATCAGGCGCCGAAGCGCCGCTGCCGGCCGGCGTAGTCGCGCAGCGCTCGAAGGAAGTCGATCTTGCGGAAAGCCGGCCAGAGCGCCTCGCAGAAATAGAACTCGCTGTAGGCGCTCTGCCACATCAGGAAGCCGGAGAGCCGCTGTTCGCCGGACGTGCGGATCACCAGGTCCGGGTCCGGCTGGCCGCGGGTATAGAGATACCGGGAGATGTCATCCACGTCCAGCGCTTCGGCCAGCTGCCCGATGTCCTTGCCCTCGGCCACGGCGTCCTGCAGCAGCTCACGCACGGCGTCCACGATTTCGCGCCGGCCACCGTAGCCCACCGCGACGTTGACGTGCAGGCGTTCCCGCTCGGGTTTGCGCGCCGCGAGTCCGGACAGCCGTTCGGCGAGGTAGCCGGGCAGCAATTCCGGCGCGCCCATCGCGTGCACGCTGATGTTGACGTCTTCATCCAAACGGTCAAGGGTGTTGGCAATGATGCCCATCAACACATCGAGCTCCTCGGCGGAGCGGCCCATGTTGTCCGTCGACAGCATGTACAGCGTGACCACCTTGACGCCCAGTTCCTGGCACCACCCCAGGAACTCCAGGATCTTGTCCGCGCCGGCCTGATGGCCCTGCCGGGTGGGTGCGTTGAATTGGCGAGCCCAGCGCCGGTTCCCGTCAACCATCACGCCGATGTGGTTGGGAACCTTATCCAGCTCGAGTGACCGGGTCAGGTGCCGCTCGTAGAAGTCGTAGAGGAAGCCGGGCAGTCTCTGCGGCAACGCCTCTCACCTGGCTTCCGTTCGCTGGGCCCTGCGGCCACGCTGTTTTCCTCCTCCTACGTTACCCGCCACCGCGCCCGATGCGGACCACGCAGCGGCGGGCGGCGGGTCCGGCGGCGGGCGGCGGGCGGCGGGCGGCGGGTCCGTGTCGGTTAGAATCGGGCCATGACCCCCCGGACGTCACCCAGCTCCCCCGAACCGCCGGACGGGCGAACCGGTCGGGCCGAGCCGGCCGAGCCGGACACTGAAAACCCGGTCAGTGCCGCGATGGAAAGGGTCGCGGACGCGCTGGACATCAAACCCAGCTGGCGCGGATGGATTCATCTGGGCGCCACGCCCGCCGCCTTCGTCGCAGGCATCGTGCTGACCCTGGTCGCGCCCACGGCCCTGGGGAAGTCCACCTCAGCCGTCTATGCCATCACGGGTGTCCTGCTGTTTGGCACCAGCGCCCTGTACCACCGCGGCAACTGGACGCCAAGGGTGAAAGGGTTGCTGAAACGGCTGGATCACACCAACATCATGCTGGTGATCGCCGGCACCTACACGCCGCTTTCCGCCCTGCTGCTGTCCCGGTCCACCGCTGCCCTGGTCCTCTGGGTGATCTGGATCGGGGCCATCCTGGGCGTATTGTTCCGGATGCTGTGGGTGCACGCGCCCCGCTGGCTCTATGTCCCGATCTATATAGCCCTGGGCATGGCAGCCCTCTTTTTCCTGCCCGAGTTCTTTTCGGCCAGCCCGGCCGCCACCGTCCTCATCTGCCTCGGCGGCGCGTTCTACATAGCCGGCGCGGTGATCTACGGCCTCCGGAAACCGAATTTCAGCCGGAACCATTTCGGCTTCCACGAGCTCTTCCACGCCTTCACGGTGGTGGGGTTCACGTTGCACTTCATCGCCGTGCTGATCGCGGTTTTCCTCTAACTTTGGGCCCGGAACCAACCGTTCCGGCCCTAGTAACTAGTAACTGCCCGGCTCCGCCGCCAGCTCGGCCAGCAGCTCTTCGGCTGTAGACACCGGCCGACGGCAGACCATGCCCCGGCAGACATAGGCCCGTGGCA
>JBBRKU010000102.1:0-6907 GCA_038231735.1 Actinomycetales bacterium
GGGCTGACGCCGTCGCAGGGAACCGTGGAGGCCGTGCTGGCCGCAACGGGCGGGCGGGCGGGATTCGTGCAGGCCCTCGTGCGCTCCCGCGGCGGTGGATACGTGTACGACGCCGATGAGGTGGACACCATGTCCCGCGAAATCCGGCAACTGAAGGCTGCCGGCGCCCACGGCGTGGTGGTGGGGGCCCTGACCGCCGAACGGACGGTTGACCTTGCGGCGCTGGACCAATGGGTTGAGGCCGCAGACGGGCTGCCCGTGACGTTTCACCGGGCCCTTGATGCCAGCGCCGATCCGCTGGGGCAGCTGGTGCGGCTCTCCGGGAGCGGAGTCAGCCGCGTCCTGACCTCAGGCGGCGCCGTGCGCAGCATTGACGGCCTGTCCGTATTGGAGGCCATGGTGCGGCACCGGCCAGCCGGCGTCGAGATCATGGCCGGCGGTGGCGTCCGCATTGAGGACGTTGGCGCGCTGGTGCGAGTTGGCGTGGATGCGGTGCATCTCTCGGCCCGGATTCCTTTCGTGGACCGGCACCCGGCCGGTCCTGGTGGCGGGGCTCAGGAACTGGACTCAACAAGTGTTGAACTGGTCGACCGCGCACGCCGGGCCGTCGAAGCGCGATGATTGACCCGGCCCTGGGGGATTGGGTGCCCGTGGGGACCTGGAGGTCGAGACAGACTTCCGATCCCGCTATATCAGGGGCGGAAGTCCGATTCGTCCTCCATGGGCAATTACCGGCCGGTGCTACTGACCTTCGGGGCGCAGACGGAGGGCCTGCATGCCGCCATCGACCGCGATGGACGTACCGGTAGTGGAACCGGAGAGCGGGCTGGCCAGGTAGGCGACGGCGCCGGCCACCTCGTCGGCGCTGACCAGGCGCCCGTGCGGCTGGCGGGCGTTTAGTGCCCCACGCTCCGCCACGGGGTCCGGGGCGGCGTCCATGAGCCGCCCAATCCACGGGGTGTCCGCGGTGCCCGGATTCACGCAGTTGACGCGGACCCCCTCGCGCAGATGGTCCGCTGCCATGGCCTGGGTCAGGGAGAGCACTGCGCCCTTCGTGGCGGAGTACAGTGCACGCTGGGGAAGCCCGGCAGTGGCCGCGATCGAGCAGGTGTTCACGATGGCTGCCGCCGGGGACTTGCGCAGGTGCGGCAGGGCTGCGCGGGCCACGCGGACCATGCCCACCACGTTGATGTCCCACACCCGGTGCCATTCAGCGTCGTCGTTGGACTCCACGGTGCCTTGGGCGCCGATGCCGGCGTTGTTGATCACGATGTCCACGCCGCCGAACGCCGCCACGGCGCCATCGATCGCCGCCGTGACGGAGGCGTCGTCGGAGACGTCACAGGCAAAGCCGAGCTGGCCCTCCGGAAGGTTTCCCGGGGCCAGGTCCAGGACGGCCACGGACGCGCCCAAGCCCTGGAGTTTCGCGGCGATCGCGGCGCCGATGCCGGAGGCGCCGCCGGTGACGATGGCGGTGAGGTTTGACAATTCCTGGCTCATTTATGCCTCCCGGACGGTTGTGGCGGTTGGGGCAACATCGCTTCCGGCGGCGCGTGGGGCGGCGCGGAAGAATTCTTGGCGCTGGCGGCCCAGGCCGGCGATTTCCATTTCCACTACGTCGCCGTCCTGCAGATACGGGAAACGGCCGGAGAGGGCGACGCCTTCCGGGGTGCCCGTGAGGATGACGTCGCCGGGTTCGAGGACCATATATTGGCTCAGGTGGTGGATGACGGTGGGGATGTCAAAGATCAGGTCGGCGGTGTTGGAGTCCTGGCGCGGTTCGCCGTTGACCCAGCTCTTGAGCCGGAGGTTGCCGGCATCTATTTCGGAGGCGGGCACCAGCCACGGGCCGAGGGGCGTGGACTTGGGGAGTGACTTGCCCTTGGTCCATTGGCCGGCGGCGCCCGGGAGCTGGTATTCCCGCTCCGAGAGGTCGTTGGCCATCAGATAGCCGGCCACGGCGTCTGCGGCTTCCTCGACGCTGGCCAGGTAGCTGGCCTCGCGGCCGATGACCACGCCGAGCTCTACCTCCCAGTCGTACTTGGCGGACAGCGGCGGGATCGGGGCGGCATCAAAGGGACCGGTGACGGTGTTGTTCGGCTTCAGGAACACCACCGGGATGGCCGGCGGCTCGGCGCCGGACTCCGCGGCATGCGCCGCGTAGTTCATACCGATGCAAATCACGTTGTTGGGCCGGGCCACCGGGGAACCGATCCGCAGGGCGGATGCACCCTCCAGCAGCGGGAGTTCGCCGCGCTTGACGGCCTTGCACAGCCTTGCGATGCCGCCACCGGACAGGAACCCGCCATCGATGTCGGCGGTGACAGAGCGGGCGTCCCAGCTGCGCTCCACACCGTCGGCTCCGGCGGTGATGACAACGGGAACTTCCTGCCCCGGCCCGCCAAGACGTGCAATCTTCATGGGGATCATTCCTCTCCTTTCGCCGCCGCAAGCGGCTAACTGGGTATGCGCAAGAGCCGCAAACGGCACATTAACATCTGAGCTTTGTAGCTACTTTACCCATGTTTGTGGAGATTCTTCGCAGATGTACCCGTATTGACACATAAAACATCAGATGTTTAGCTGGATTCTAGTTTTTGCGTTTCCAGCACACACTTTTTAGGAGCAGCCCAGTGAGCACAGTCATCGCCGTGGAAACCCGCGACGTCCGGTTTCCCACGTCGCGGGAGTTGGATGGCTCCGACGCCATGAACCCCGACCCGGACTACTCCGCGGCGTACCTGCGCATTGTCACTGACAGTGCGGACGGCCACGAGGGCCACGGCTTTGTCTTTACCATCGGCCGCGGCAACGATGTGGAAACGGCCGCCATCTCTGCGCTGGCCCCGTACCTGCTGGGCCGCAACGTTGAGGAATTGCTGGCCAACATGGGCGCCACCTACATGGAGTTCATCAATGACTCGCAGCTGCGCTGGCTCGGCCCGGAAAAGGGCGTCATGCACATGGCCATTGGCGCCGTCACCAACGCACTCTGGGACCTGAAGGCCAAGCGCATCGGCCTGCCGCTGTGGCAGCTGCTGGCACAGATGAGCCCGGAGGAACTGGTCGAGCTTGTGGACTTCCGCTACCTCAGCGACGCCCTGACCCGGGACCAGGCCCTGGAGATCCTGTGCGCAGCCGAGCCGGGACGGGCGGAGCGCACGGCCGCACTGCTGGCCGAAGGCTACCCCGGATACACCACAACCCCGGGCTGGCTGGGCTACTCCGATGAGAAACTGACCCGCCTGGTCCGCGAAGCGGTGGCCGACGGATTCAAGCAAATCAAGCTCAAGGTCGGAGCCGACCTGGCGGACGACGTGCGGCGGCTGCGGACGGCGAGGGCCGTCGTCGGGCCCGACATCAAGATTGCCGTGGACGCAAACCAGCGCTGGGACGTACCCCAAGCCATTGAATGGATCAGCCACCTCGCCCCGTTCGACATCGCCTGGGTTGAAGAGCCCACCAGCCCCGACGACATCCTGGGCCACGCCGCCATTGCCCGCGGAATCGCACCGATCCCCGTCGCGACCGGCGAGCACGTCCAAAACCGTGTTGTCTTCAAGCAGATGCTGCAGGCGCAATCACTGCAGGTCATGCAGATTGATGCTGCCCGCGTGGGCGGCGTCAACGAAAATATTGCCAACCTGCTCCTAGCCGCCAAGTTCGGCGTCCGCGTCTGTCCTCATGCCGGCGGGGTGGGTCTATGCGAGGCCGTCCAGCACTTGTCGATGTTCGACTATGTGGCGGTGTCAGGCCACAAGGAAGACAGGATGATTGAATTTGTGGACCACCTGCACGAACACTTCATCACCCCGATCAACGTCCATGACGGCTGCTACTGGCCACCGTCCGCGCCGGGGGCCGGCAGTGAAATGCAGGCAGCGTCCATTGCCGAGTTCAGCTTCCCGAACGGCAGCTTCTGGCGTGAAGGCGCCCAATCCCAGGACGCGCTGCAACAACTATCGCCGTATACTGCCGGTGTGGCCTGCCCCTGAACATTTCCCCACAGATGAAAGCAAATCCGCATGACCCAGAAAATCGCCCTGCACACAAGGATTAAGCCTGGCAAGGAGGCCGAATACGACGCCATCCATGCGGCCATCAGCCTCAAGCTGGATGCAGCCCTGCGCACCGCCGGCGTCACCAGCTGGAACATCTGGCGCAGCGGAAGGGAGCTCTTTCACGTCGTTGAGGTGACCGACTACCAGACCATGCGCAATGAACTGGCCACAAACCCGGTCAACATCGCATGGCAGGCAGTCATGGCGGAGCTTTTGGAGGTTGAAGACGACTACTCCGGGGACGACATGGGACTCGCGAAGGTGTGGGAACTGCCATGAGCGTGCCCGAAATGGGCAGGCTGGGTTTCGGTGCTGCCGGCATCGGGAACCTTTACCGCGCCATGGACGACGCCGTTGCTGCCGCCACCGTGGTTGCCGGCTGGGACGCGGGCATCAGGTACTTTGACACCGCCCCCCACTATGGGCTGGGCTTGTCGGAGCGCCGCCTGGGCGCAGTCCTGTCCGCCAAGCCACGGGATGAATTTGTCATCTCCACCAAGGTGGGCCGCATCCTGGAACCGGTAGCCAACCCGGCCGGGGCCCGCGACGGCGAGGGCTTTGACGTGCCTGCGGACACCATCCGCCGCTGGGACCCGTCCGAGGCCGGCATCCGGCGCAGCATTGAGCACTCCCTGGAACGGCTGGGGCTGGACCGCATCGACATCGCATACCTGCACGACCCCGACGTTTATGACCTCTCCGCCGGGATTGGCCAGGCACTGCCGGCATTGGAGAAGTTGCGCGAGGAGGGCCTCGTCGCCGCCATCGGGGTCGGTGCCAATTCCGCGGAAACCCTCGCAGCCTGCATCCGCGGGGCCAACCTTGACCTGGTCATGCTGGCGGGCCGGTACACGCTGCTGGAACAGCCTGCCGCTGCGGACCTGCTGCCGCTGTGCGTCGAACGGGGCGTGGGTGTTGTCAACGTAGGCGTCTACAACTCCGGCCTGCTGGCCCGCCCGGTAGTGCCCGACGACGCCCACTACAACTATGCCCCCGCCCCGGTCCATATTCTTCACAAGGCCCAGGCCCTGGCGGCGTGCTGCGCCGACTTTGGCGTGGAATTGCCGGCGGCAGCCCTGCAATTTGGACTCGGCCACCCGGCCGTGCGTAATGTTGTGGTTGGTGCCACCACGCCGGCACAAATCAGGCAAACAGTGCAACGCATGGAAGCGGACCTGCCGGCGGAACTATGGACGGAAATGGTCGGCCGCGGACTCCTCACGGAGGACCTGATCCATGGCTGAGACAGCCTCCCACAGTCCGGGCAGGCAGGCCGTCGCCGCGCCGGCTACCGCACCGGAGCACGGGGCACGGGGGCACGGCGACAGCGTCGAACGCTTGGACGCGCACCTCCACCTGTGGACGCTGGGGGAGGGACGGCACTCCTGGTTGCGCCCGCAGTTGGGGCCCCTTTATGACACGTTCACGGCAGACCAGGCGGAGTCGGTGCTGTCAGCGGCAGGTGTGCGTCGAGCCATTTTGGTCCAGGCGGACGACACTGTCGAGGACACCCTTGACATGCTGGGCAATGCGGCATCGCACGACTTCATTGCCGGTGTGGTGGGCTGGCTGCCGTTGGAGCACCCTGCTGCCGCCGAAGCCCTGCTGGGGCGGTGGCGGGCGTACGGCACCCTGTGCGGGGTTCGGGCATTGATTCACGACGACCCGCGGGCCAACGTATTGGAGCTGCCTGCCGTTCGCAAGTCGCTGGCGCTCCTGGCGCAGGCGGGCGTGCCATTTGATGTGCCGGACGCGTTTCCCCGGCATTTGGGCCAGGTCGCGGCCATCGCCGCCGAGCTGCCCGAGCTGACGGTGGTGGTGGACCACTTAGGCAAGCCGCCGCGGGCCGGGGTCGAAGAAGAGTTTGCGCTGTGGGAGCAGCAGCTGCGTGCCGCGGCCGCGCTGCCGAATACGGTGGCAAAGCTGTCCGGCCTGCACTGCCCCGGCGCCGGATTGTCCGCCGCCGCGCTTAAGAGGCCGTGGACCGTGGCGCTGGAAGCCTTCGGGCCTAGCCGACTCATGTACGGCGGGGACTGGCCGGTCAGCCTTCTCGGCCTGCCTTATGCGCAAACCCTGGGAGTGCTGGGGGAGCTCATTGATTCGCTCAGCCCCGACGAGGCCGCCGCCATCTGGCACGGGACGGCTGAAGCAACATACCTCAGGCATGTTTAGGCCGCGTTCTCGCGCACCTGTTGCCGGTGGGTGCCTTATTGGAGGGGTGCTGCGCTCAACAGCGGATGCCGGGGGACCCGACAGGCGCAGCCGCCATTGTTAGCTTCGCTTCGGTTTACAATGCCTGGCGCAACCAGTGCGCAACGCCGTTGATGTGGACGGTGAGGAGGGCCTTGGCCAGTTCGCCGTCACCGCGTTCCAGGGCCTCGATGATGGCGGCGTGATCGGAAAGCGTTCGGTCGACGGCCTTTTCCTGTGTCAGTCCGCGCCAGATGCGCGCGCGCACCGTGCCGCTGGAGAGGGCCTCCAACACGCTGGTCAGGTAAGAGTTGTTGGCCGCAGTGGCAATGAGGCTGTGGAACACCAGGTCGTGCTCCACGAGTGACTCCACGCCGTTATCCTCGCTGATGCCCTCCATGGTGGCGCGCAGGGCGGTGTGATCCGGCTCGCTGCCATGGCTGCGGCGACCGGTTCTAGAATGCGCCGCACTTCAAAGATGTCTAGGATGGATTTGTCCTGGTGCAGGTCCACGATGAACGTCATGGCTTCGGCGAGTAGCTTGGTCTCTAGGTGCGTGGGTCAGTAGTCCGTCCTGGTTTTAAAACGTCGGCGATTAACCGGGTTGCCGGGTGTGTGGCTGGGAGAATTGGGGGTATGGATGCCGCTTCCCAGGA
>JBBRKU010000103.1:0-6885 GCA_038231735.1 Actinomycetales bacterium
AGAACGGCGCCAAGGCCGTGGCGGAGGAAGCAACCCGCCGCCGCGTTCCGGCGGCCTTCTTCGCCGAACATTCGGTGGCCCAGCTGCGTGAACGCGACGACTACTGGCTGGGACAGCAGGGCCGGCTGACCGAGCCCATGCTGCTGGATGCCGGTGTCAGCCACTACGTGCCGGTCGGCTGGGATGAGGCGTTCGGCATCATCGCCGAGGAGCTGCGTTCGCTGGAGAACGCCGACCAGGCCATCTTCTACACCTCCGGCCGTACCTCCAACGAGGCGGCGTTCCTCTACCAGCTGCTGGTCCGGGGGTTGGGCACCAACAACCTGCCGGACTGCTCCAACATGTGCCACGAGTCCTCCGGTTCGGCCCTGACGGAGACCATCGGGATCGGCAAGGGCTCGGTCAGCCTGGCGGACCTGCACCGGGCGGAGCTGATCCTGGTCGCCGGGCAGAACCCCGGCACCAATCATCCGCGCATGCTGTCCGCGCTGGAGAAGGCCAAGAAGAACGGCGCCGCCATCGTGGCCATCAATCCGCTGCCGGAGGCCGGGCTGATGCGCTTCGAGAACCCGCAGACCGTGCGCGGCATGGTGGGTGGCGGGACTGCGCTGGCGGACGATTTCCTGCAGATCCGACTCGGCGGGGACCAGGCGCTCTTCCAGGGGCTGGGAAAGTTCCTGCTGGAGGAGCAGGAGCGCGCCGGCGGTCCGTTGGAAGGCCGGGTGTTCGACGTCCCCTTCATCGAGGGCTCGACGGCGGGGCTCGCCGGCTACCTGGACCAGCTGCGGGCCGTCACGTGGACCGAAATTGTCCACGCCAGCGGCCTGAGCGAGGAGCAGATCCGCGGCACCGGCAGGCGGCTGCTCGCCTCCAAGGCCACGGTGGTCTGCTGGGCGATGGGCCTGACCCAGCACAAGCACTCGGTGGCCACGCTCAAGGATGTGGTCAACCTGCTGCTGCTGCAGGGCAACATCGGCAAACCGGGCGCGGGCGTCTGCCCCGTCCGCGGCCACTCCAATGTCCAGGGCGACCGGACCATGGGCATCTTCGAACGCATGCCGGAGTCTTTCCACGATGCGCTGGATGCCGAGTTCTCCTTCGCCTCCCCGCGCAAGCACGGCTTTGACACGGTGGCTGCCATCGCCGCCATGCGCGATGGCCAGGCGCACTTCTTCATGGGGATGGGCGGAAACTTTGTCCGCGCCACACCGGATTCAGCGGTTACCGAGGCGGCTCTGGCCAACACCCGGCTGACCGTCCAGGTCTCCACCAAGCTGAACAAATCCCATCTGGTCACCGGCCGCCGCGCCCTGATCCTGCCAACCCTCGGCCGCACCGAACGGGACAGCCAGGCCGGCGGCGACCAGAAGGTCACGGTGGAGGACTCGATGAGCGCGGTGCACGCCTCCCGCGGCCGGCTGGCCCCGGCCTCGGCCACACTGCTCTCCGAGGTCGCCATTGTCTGCCGGCTTGCCCGGCGAGTGTTCGACGACGGCGGGGCACCGGATGGCTGGTCGGCGAACCGGCCACGGCTGGACTGGGAGGCGCTGGAGGGCAACTATTCGCTGATCCGCCGACACATCGCCGCCGTCGTGCCCGGCTTTACCGACTACGAACGCAAGATCGAAAATCCCAGCGGGTTTGTCCTGCCGCACGGCCCGCGCGACGAGCGGAAGTTCAGCACCCCCAGTGGCAAGGCCATCTTTACCGCCAATCCGCTGGAGTACCCCAAGGTTCCCGAGGGTCGGCTGCTGCTGCAGACCCTGCGCTCGCACGACCAGTACAACACCACCATCTACGGCAAGGACGACCGCTACCGCGGGATCTACGGCGGCCGCCGGGTGGTGCTGGTCAACCAGCAGGACCTTGATTCGCTGGGGGTCGCCGACGGAGCCCTGGTGGATCTGGTCTCGGAGTGGAGGGACAGCCGGGAGCGCCGCGCCGAGGGGTTCCGCACCGTGGCCTATTCCACGCCGGTTGGCTGTGCCGCGGCCTACTTCCCCGAGACCAACGTTCTGGTCCCCCTGGATTCCACCGCCGACATCAGCGGCACCCCAACCTCAAAATCCGTCGTCATCCGCCTCGAACCGGCTGCCGTTTAGCGGCAATCCCTGCCACCGTCGCCATGGTCTCCCAGGCAAAAGTGGTGACCATGCGGCGGTCCACAACCCCTTTTCGTCGCCCACGACGGGGCGAAGCCCCTCCACCGCTATGCTCGGCCGCGGGCGGCCCCGATCGATCGCCGAAAACTGACCACTTATGAATCCGACGCGCCGGCAGAACTGACGACACGCCGGATTTATTTGGTCAAGGGCGGCCAAAGGTGGTCAGTTCTGGAAGGCGGGAGGCGCTCCCGGCCGTTATCGGCGCCGTCACGCCCATCGTCGTGCACTTGGCGACGGCAGGCCCGGCCTCCCAGGAAAAAGTGGTGACTATGCGGCGGTCCACAACCACTTTTTCGTCGCCCACGACGGGGCGAAGCCCCTCCACCGCTCTCCTCGGCCGCAAGCGGCCTCGGTCGACCACTGGGGCTACCAGGGCAGGGGGATGGCTGTTACTGTCTCGCCCATCTTGACCCCGTGCGGCGGCACCAGCATCACGCCGTCCGCCGAGGCCAGGCCCCGGAGCATGCCGGAATCGGCGAACTTGGCCGGGGAGGCCAATCCGTAGAGCAGCCGGTAGGGCAGCAACCGGGTCCGGCCCGGGCTTTCGGCGATCGGTGATCCGCAGGCGACTTCGACCGTGGCGGGCCGCGGGCGGCTGCCAAGTTTTGCCAGCAGCGGGGCACCGAGCGTCAGCAGACCCATGAAAGCCGCCAGCGGATTTCCCGGCAGGCCCACCAGGAAGCGGCCATCCGGGAACTCCGCCAGCAGGCTGGGATGGCCGGGCCGCATGGCAACGCCATCAATGACCAGTGTCCCGCCGAGCTCGGCGATGGCGGGCCGGAGGAAGTCCGCGCTGGAGCGGCCGGTGGCCCCGGTGGTGATGATGACGTCGGCAGGGTCCTCCACTGAGTCCTCCAGCGCCCCGATCATGGCGGCCAGGCTGTCACCGGCGCGCTGCTGGCCCACGACGGAGCCGCCCAGCATCCGCACGACGGAGTCCAATTGCGGCGAAAAGGTGTCCCGGACCTGCCCGGGCTCCGGCAGACCGGTGCTGACCACCTCGTCGCCAGTAAAGACCAACGTGACGGCCGGCTGGCCGAGTACCTGGACCTCGTCCAGGCCGGCCAGCGCGGCGAGGGCAATCTGCGCCGGGTTCAGTGTGACGCCGGCGCGGACCAGCTGCTGACCCGCCGGGGCTTCCTCCGCGGCTTTGCGGATGTGCTGGCCGCCCTTTGGCTCGCCCGGCCGGGCGTGCTCGCTGAGCACCAGGATGGGCAAGCCGTCGTCGTCCCTGCTTATCCGACCGGACTCACTGCGCAGCACCGACTTCGTGCCGGGCGGAATCAGTGCCCCGGTGACAATCGGGCTGGCCTGCCCCGAGGTTAGCCGGTGTCCCGACTCGGCCAGGATCCAGGGGCCGCTTCCGGCCACCGCCCAGCCATCCATGGCCGACGATGGGTAGTGCGGTATGTCCTGCAGCGCCACGATGTCCGCGGCCAGAATCCTCCCGGTTCCCTGCCGCAGCGGGACGGCGTGCGCGGGCAAAGGCTCCGTGCAGTCGTAGGCACGCTGCCGCGCCTCTTCCCAGCTGTGCAACAGGCGGCCAGGTTCCAGGGGCGCGGGGACCCGGTCCGGTTCGGGATCCGGTGATGGCGGAGCCGCATCCAGCCCCGCCGGCCGAAGTGGCTCCGGCTGCACGGTCTCCGCCAACCCTGGCGCGGCCTGCAGCGGTTCGGTCGACTGTTCCACTAGCTCTGTCCGCCTGCTTCGGCCGAGGTCACCCGGCCGGCCACCTCGATGGCGGAGCGCATGGCCACCGCGTCCGGCGCCTGCCCGGAACCGGCGGCCAGTCCCGCCGCATAGCCGGCGATGAAGGTGGTCAGCGGGGCCGCCGGCCGGACCACGGCGTGGGCCGCCTCACCGGCGAGCTTGAGGACGGCGTTGGTATCAATCTCCGCGTCAGGAATCTCGAAGGCCTGCAACAATGTACGGACCCATTCGTCCAGCACTTCTTCCTGGCTCTTCATGACAGGTCCTCTCTGCTTCCCTGGCGGTGGACTCCAAGAGCCTGGGCGTCGGCCCAGGTATCGACGTCGGCTGTACAGCCCGTTGGCACCTTCAACCGGGTTAACTCCAGACTAGCAACCAGCCGGAATACTGAACTGTTTTCGACGCAGCCACTGGCCCGTGCGTCCTCAACGGCACGCCGCAGCGGGCCCGCCCGGTAGAGCGCAACCAGGGGCTGTTCCCGGCCAGCGTCCACCGCAAGCCAGCCATCCGGCGCGTCAAGGATCTCTGGTTGGTGGCCTGCGGCCCCGGCCAGCAGGGCATCAACCGCAGCCGCGACCCCCGGCATGTCGCAGGCCAGGACCAGGATGAGTGCATCAGCATCATCGGTCGCTGCCAGCGGGTCTGCCAGCGCGTCAAGGCCGGCGGCAAGGCCGGCGGCCGGTCCGGAGAACGGCGGGTCCTCGCGGACCCAACGCACGGCTTCCGCGTCGGCGAGCAGCGGACGCAGCAGATCCGGTGGTCCGACGACGGCGATGGGCAGCTCCCGCGGAGGGCCAGCGGCCGCGGAGCCGCGGAGCGCCGCAACGGCGGCGGCGACGGTCCGCGCGAGGAGGGTCCCGCCGTCGACCATTAAAGCTGCCTTAGGCACGCCACCCAGCCGCGCGGACCGCCCGCCTGCCAGGATCACGGCCCCCTTGGGTACGGCGCAGGGAAGGGTCACATTGCCCTCCTTAGCATCCGGGACCGCTCCAGCTTACGCCGCGGAAACGGACACTGACGCGCCGAGCGGGGACAGGAACGCGTCCCATTCCGGTGTCGGCCGGTCCAGTTCCTTGATCTGCCAGTGTCCGTTCCGCGGTGGCAGCGGAGTGCTTCGCAGCTTCCAGCCCATTTCCGCCAGAGTGCGGTCGCTCTTGGCGTTGTTGCAGCGCAGGCAGCAGGCGACCAGATTATCCCAGCTGTCCGCGCCGCCGCGGGACCTGGGCTGGATGTGGTCGACGGTGCTGGCACCCTTGCCGCAGTAACCGCAACGGTGGTCATCCCGGCGCAACACCCCGCGCCTGCTCACCGGCGCGCTCCTGTTGTACGGGAGCCTGATGTACCGGTTGAGCAGGATCACGGATGGCCGGACCAGGATTTCCGTAGGCCCGACCACGGGATTGTCCCCCTCCGCGATGACACTGGCCTTGCCCGACTGGACAAGGATCAGCGCCCGGCGGAAGGTCACGACCGCCAGCGGCTCATATCCGGCATTCAGAACGAGAGTGCGCATGCGCAAACCTCTTCCGGCAAGGCCCGGAGCACCGCCAGAGAGCCGGCTGCCCTCCGCGTGTCCGGGCCGTGGATTGTCAGCACTAGCCTAAACAATGAGTGCCTGTTCGGCCAATCGACGGTCTAATCCAGGCCGTGGCGGCCAAAAGTTTATCCTGAGTCCATCCGGGAACAGCCCGGGAACAGCAAAGGCCCCCGCCGGAGGGCGGGGACCTTAAACCGTGTCTGAGTCGGCGATGGTGGGCCGGATCAGTGGCCGATCGCGATGAAAACCGGGCCGGAGCCCAGGTAAGCGGAGGCAATCTGGGTGTTGCCACCGTTGAAGCCGCCGTGGACGGCCTGGCCGTTGCCAATGTAAACGGCGATGTGCGGCATACCGGCGCCCGCATTGTCGTAGTAGATCAGGTCACCCGGCTGCGCCTCAGCGGCGGAAACCGTGCGGCCCAGGGACAGGTAGCCGGCCGGCCAGCCGTGGTAGAAAATGCCGGCCGCGGCCAGCGAATTGCTGACCAGGGCGGTGCAGTCCTGGTGGACGCCCAGCTGGGCGTAGGCAGCGGACACGATGGTGGCGCCGACGCCGCTGGCAACAGCCGGCTTGGCCGCAACGTCCGCGGTGGAGGCCAGGGCAACGTTGGTGGTTGCACCCGCGGCACCATTGGTGGCGACGACGTTGTTGGACTTTGCCGCCACAACGGCCTGCACCGGAGCCGGGCTGGAAGTCACTTCCGACTTCGCGAAGGGAATCTGGATCGAGGAAGCTGCGGTGATGGCCTTGGCCCCGGCGTCCTGGATGTTCATGGTGGAGGATGCGTCCGAAACGCGCTCCGCCGTCGGCGGGGCAGCGTTGGCTGCGATGCCGCTGGTCAGTACCAGACCGGATGCTGCAGCAATAACGGCTGCCTGTCGGCCAACGCCACCGGCGTTGGAGCTGACAGCCTTTGCGATGACAGCAATGGAGCTGGTCTTCGGGGCTGCGGCGCGGTGCCGTGCAATGGGCGCACGAGTGGTCATTTGTTGCTCACTTTCAATTTCCTCAAGCTGAGGGGACCAGCTTTACGAGTATTTCGGGCTCGGCGAATTTTGTTGCGCGAGCCGCCGGCCCGCAAGGGGTGTGGTGCTTAGGGACGCGTGTAAAAAACGGACGTGCCGGTAGCCGAGGCAGGCAGCAGAAGGGTTCCGGCCCCCGGGTTCAGTGCGCTGATCACCATGCCGTTGCCGACGTAGATTCCCACGTGGACTCCGCCGTTCTGGACCACCAGGTCTCCCGGCTGCGGATTCGCAGTCTGGACCATGCCGGACCACTGGTTGGTGCGCGGGACGCTGATGCCGGCTTGGGCGTAGGCCCACTGAACGAAGCCGGAGCAGTCCCAACCGGACGGGCTTGTTCCGCCGTAGACGTACGGGTGGCCAATGCCGGCGTAGGCCGCCGCGGCCACTCCCGCATGCCCGGACCCGACCGCGATGGCCGGTGCGGCCGTGGCGGCAGCAGCCTTGGGGG
>JBBRKU010000104.1:0-6855 GCA_038231735.1 Actinomycetales bacterium
CCCCAGCAGTACCACCTAGCCGAAACAGGCAGTACCACCTACCCGGACTGGCCGTACCCTAAAGCCGTATTTGCCACCTGTGATCAGCAGTCCCGGGATGAACACCGCCCAACGCCCATCCGCCGCTATCTCTGTGATCCAGCGTTCGTCGCCGCCTCAGCGCGAGCTGATCGAGGCGAACTTCCGCAGGCACAGCGGCACAAAGACCACCAGCATGACGACGGCGCCCAGCAGGACCGTCATGATGGCATGCTGCATGGGCCAGGTGTTCGGAATGGGTGCACTGCCAAGGTTTCCGAACAGCTCGCGGGCAGCCTGCACCAGCGCGGATACCGGGTTCCAGTCGGCGAAGATTTGGAGGGGTTTGGGCAGGTTGCTGGACTGCACGAACGCGTTGGAGATGAAGGTCAGCGGAAACAGCACCATGAAGGACGCGTTGTTGATGGCCTCCGGACTTTTCACGCTCATCCCCAGCAGCGCCATCAGCCAGCTGAACGAGTAGCTGAAGAGCAGCAACAGCCCGACGCCTGCCAGGAAGCCCCCGGGTGAGGTATTCACCCGCCAGCCGATCGCCAGCCCGGTGCCGATCATGATCAGCATCGAGATGCCATTGAGGACCAGGTCGCTGTTGGTGCGGCCCACCAGCACAGCGGATGGACTCATGGGCAGTGTCCGGAAACGGTCAATGATGCCTTCTTTGAGGTCCTGCGCCATGGCCGAGCCGGAAAATGTGGAGCCAAAGACCACCGTCTGCCCGAAGATCCCCGCCATCAGGTACTGCGTGTAATCAGTGCCCTTGACCGTGATGGACCCGCCGTACACCTGGCTGAAGAGCAGCACGAACATGATGGGCTGCAGCACCGCGAATATCAGCATGTCCGGGGAACGCTTGATTTTGATCAGGTTGCGCTTGGTCACCGTCCAGCCATCGGAAAACCACAGCGCTGCCGGATTGGCGGCGGAATGGGTCAGCGTGACGGTCATTTGCTCTCCTCCAGGACCTTGCGGGCGTCTTCTTCGGGTTCCTTCTCCGCCCTGTGTCCGGTCAGCCTGAGGAAAACGTCATCAAGGGTCGGCCGCCGGATCCCGGCATCATGCAGGGCGATTCCGCCCGCATTGAGCTCGCCCAGCACGCGGTGCAGCGTCTCCGGCCCCCTGTCCACGCCCACCGAGAGGCTGCGCCCATCCCCTGCGAGCACCGGATCGCCGGCACCGTGCCGGGCTAGGACCAGCCTGACGGCCTCCGCGTCGGCAGCCGCCACCAGCGTGACCTCGATCCGGTGGCCGCCAATCTGCGCCTTCAGCTCGTCGGCTGTGCCCTCCGCGATCACCCGGCCGCCGTCGATCACGGAAATCTCATCCGCCAGCTGGTCCGCCTCCTCCAGGTACTGCGTGGTCAGCAGCAGCGTCGCGCCGTCCGCTACCAGGTTCTGGATCACGCCCCACATCGCCAGCCGGCTGCGCGGGTCAAGCCCCGTGGTCGGCTCATCCAGGAACAGCACCCTGGGCCGGATCACCAGCGCTCCGGCCAGGTCGATCCGGCGCCGCATTCCGCCGGAGAATCCCTTCACCGGCCGGTTCTGCGCCTCGCCCAGTTCAAACATCTCAATCAGCTCGCCGGCCCGCTGCCGCGCCAGTTTCGGCCCCAGGTGATACAGCCGGCCCACCATATCCAGGTTTTCGAAGCCGGTCAGGTTCTCATCCACGGCGGCGTACTGGCCGGAAACGCCGATGATCCGGCGCACCGCCTTGGGATGTTTGAGCACGTCGATCCCGGCAATGTTTGCGGAACCGGAATCCGGCTTGGTCAGCGTCGTCAGGATCTTAACCACCGTTGTCTTGCCCGCGCCGTTGGGGCCGAGCAGGGCCTTGACCGTACCCTCCGGCACCTGCAGATCCAGCCCGTCCAGGGCGTGCACCCGACCGCCCTTGGCCCGGTAGCCCTTCTTCAGCCCGTAGGCTTCAATGATCGCCATCTGCTGCCCTCCCGTTAGCGCCGCAACCGTCTCCACATAGTGATCTACCTCACACACCCTACGCCGCCGTGGTTGTGAATGACAACCGGGTTATATGAATATTCCACCAGGAAGTAATAAAACGGCACTGGGGAGCATAAACTGGCCTCATGACGGCCCGACGAAGCTACGGCTCTTACGACGACGGATGCGCGGCAGCCCATGCCCTGGACCTTGTCGGCGAGCGCTGGAGCCTGCTGGTCATCCGGGAACTGGTGCTCGGCCCCAAGCGTTTCACGGACCTGCGCCACGGCGTTCCGGGCGCCAGCGCCAACGTGCTGGCACAGCGGCTGCGCGAGCTGGAGGACGACGGCGTCGTGCGCCGGCGCACGCTCGGGCCGCCCTCCGGAGCGAACGTCTACGAACTTACCGGCTGGGGTCTGCAGCTGGAAGGCGTGCTGCAGGTGCTGGGACGCTGGGGTACGCAGTCCCCGTCCATGCCGCACGGGGCCTCGGTGGGGGTGGACACGGTGGTCCTGGCGCTGCGCACCATGTTGCCGCCCAGCGGCGTCCCCGCCAACCTGCAGCTGCGTCTCCAGCTGGACCTGGGCTATGACAGTTTCCGGATTGTCGCGGCGCAGGGCGCGGTGACCATCGAGCGCGGCGAATGCTCCAGCCCGGACGCCGTCGTCGGCACCGATGCCAACACGCTGGACCGCATCGTGTTTTCCGGATCCGCGCTCCAGGACGCCCTCGACGACGGCATGTTACGAATCCAAGGCGACCAGGCGTCCGTCGAACGTTTCCTGGCGCTCTTTCCGCAGCTGGCTCCCGAAATGGCGGTCCCGCGCCTGCAGGACGAAGCTTTCCCCGCAGCCGAAGACCAGTCCTCCTGACCCAGCGCCGGCCCGCCACCAAAATGTCGCGCCGGCCGCTTAAGGTACGGGGTCCGCCTTCTGCGCCGGTGAGGTCATTTCCGCCATTGACAACGGCCTGGCGGCGGGCGCGGTCAGGATCGAGGCGATGATCGCAATCCCGATCGCCAGCAGTGCATACCGGATGGTGAAATGGTCGCCCAGGAAGCCCAGCAGCGGCGGGCCGGCCAGGAACGCCACGTACCCCACGGTGGAGACCACCGAAACGCGCGAGGCGGCGCGCGCCGGATCATCCGCGGCCGCGGACATCCCCATCGGGAACCCGAGGGCCGCGCCGGCGCCCCACAGGACAGCACCGATTCCCGCGAACCAGATGTTTGGACCCAGCACAAAAAGCACCAGTCCGGCAAGCGCCGCGCCCAGGCTGGCGTACAGCACCGGCACCCGTCCGAAGCGGTCGATGAACCGGCCGCCCACAAAGCGGAACGCCGTCATCGAGGCCACAAAGACGGCGAACATCACGGCTCCGGAGGATTCGGAGGTGCGCAGGCCATCCACCGTGGCCTTGGCAATCCAGTCGTTCGCCGCGCCCTCGGTCAGCGCCGCGCCCAGGACCACCAGCCCGATCAGGAGCGTGCGCGGCTCCGTCCAGGCGTTCGCACCCCGCGGCTTCGCCCCAGCCACGGGTGCGGGAGCAGCGTGCGCGGAACGCTCCGGCAGGTAGAAGCGGGTGGCCACCAGGACCAGGACAACCACGACGGCGGCGATCCCCAGCAGGTGCACCGGCAGCCCGACATTCAGGCTGGACAGGCCGGCCCCCAGCAGCGCGCCAATGAAGGCGCCGCCGCTGAAGGCAGCGTGGAACTGCGGCATTACGGTGCGGGCCAGCCGGCGTTCCACCTCCGCGCCCTCAATATTCTGCGCCACGTCCCACAACCCGATCCCGACGCCAAAGCAGAACAGCCCCAGCGCCGTCAGCGGGACCGAGGCCAGCAGCAGCGCCACGGAAATGACGATGCCCCCGGAGGCCGCCACCATCCCGCCGGTGCGCACGGTGTTTGCGGTGCCGATCCGCGACACAATGCGTCCGGACAGCGGAAGCGCCAGCACTGAACCGGCTGCCCCGGTCAGCAGCACCGCGCCCATCTCCCCTGAACTCAGCCCCAGGATCCGGGTGGCGGCCGGGATGCGCGCGGCCCAACTGGCGAAGGCCAGCCCGTTGATGCCGAACACGGCAAACGTGGCCACCGCCGCGCTGCGGGCCTGGTCCGGCTTCATGCTGGATCCCGCTCCGCAGTGCGGCGGATGCTTTCGTCTATCTCGGTCACTCTGGTCCCCTCGGCACGGCCTGACGTCATTTCGAGGATATCCCAGCCGATGGGACTGATGCGGCGGCCGCTTTCCGGTCAGCCGGTCACCGCCGCCGCTCCTTCGTGCTGTCTTCTGGCTATCGGGGTCTATAGACGTCCGCGCGGTGGTCGATGCGGAGTAGTTCGACGATCACCCGGTCATCGTCGATCGAGTAGATGACGCGGTAAGGTCCACGCCGTGCGGAGTAGTACCCGGCGAGGTCGCGTTCCAACTGCTTGCCCACTCGATGGGGATTCCTCGCCAAGTCACCATAGGCGAATTCGACGATGGCCTGCAAAATCCGGGGCGAAATGCGCTGCAGGTCCCGGCGCGCCGTCGGAGGAAAGATCACTTCATAGGCCACGGGGCGGGCTCAGCGCTTCGGGACGCCGAACTCGGTCCGGATCTGCTCTTCGGTCAGGCCAAGTCCGGTCTTGATATCTTCCTGGGCTCGGGCCAGATCCTCGCGGATGTTCGGCTGCGAGAGCCAGTAGAGGGTTTCCTGTAGGGCCTCCCACTCATCGGCGCCGATGATCACCGCCGCCGGCGAACCATTCTTCGTGATGATCACTTGGTCATGAGTCTTGGATGCTGCGTCGACGAGCTCCGAGAGCCTGGCCTTGACGGTGGAAAGCGGCAACGTTTGCATGGATCCATTCTAGTCTGAATATTGGTCATGAGAAGACTTCTATTCACCGATGGGTAGCCACCTCGGCCGGGACTACCGCGGGATGACATCGATCTTCAGCGGTGCGCATGTGGCCACCAGCCAGTCGAAGCCATCCCCCGCTGCGAACACCGGACCGCTGCCGGGAATGAAATCAAGATCGCCCTCACCTCAGTTCCCGACGACACCTTTAACCGAGACTCTCGCCGCGCAAAAGACCTCGGACTGAGCCGATCGGAGTTCTTCGCACTTGCCGCAAACAGCTATCTTGACAAACTGGACGCTCATTCTCTGGCTGAGCAGATAAATGGTGCACTGACCCAGATCGGCGTGCAAGACGAGTCCAACGCCGCGGCCGTCGAAAAGGGTCATCGGCTCCTGCTGGCGGCTGACGAGGAGTGGTAATCGAGCGCGGCGACGTGTGGTGGGCTGATCTAGGTCCAGCCTTTGGCAGCCGACCTGACAAGCGCCGACCTGTCCTGGTCATTCAGGCCAACAGCTACAACACCAGTCGCTTGGCAACTGTCTTGGCAGCGATCATCACCTCCAACACAGCCCTAGCCGCGATGCCTGGAAATGTGTTCCTGCCCGCCGCTGCGACGGGTCTACCTCAAGATTCTGTAGTGAATGTCACGGCCCCGGTCACGCTTAACAAATCGGATCTGAGCAACGAAGTTGGTCACGTCCCGGATAGCTTCCTCGACGCTCAGCGCGCCCGGTCCACCCGCTTCTCATCCCAGACCGGCTCATCCGACTCGTACACCCGGCCGTCGCTGCCGAAGACAAAATAGCGGTCAAAACCGCGCGCAAACCAGCGGTCGTGAGTCACCGCCAGCACGGTGCCCTCAAACCCGTCGATCGCCTTTTCCAGCGCCTCGGCCGAGTGCAGGTCCAGGTTGTCCGTCGGCTCATCCAGCAGCAGCAGCGTTGCACCGGAAAGCTCCAGCAGCAGGATCTGGAATCTCGCCTGCTGGCCACCGGAGAGCGAGTCGTACTTCTGCTCCGACTGGGTCGCCAGGCCGTAACGGTCCAGGGCTCCGGCGGCGGGTTCGCGCCCCATCCCGGAACGGTGATCATCGCCGCGATGCAGAATGTCCAGCAGGGTCCGGCCCAGCAGATCCGGGCGCACGTGCGTCTGGGCGAAGAACCCGGGCCGGATCCGCGCGCCGAGTTTGACCGAGCCCTGGTGCGGCACCGGCGCAATCTCCACCTCGGAGACCGGCTCGTGCTCCTTGTCCGGATCCGAGCCGCCAGCCGCCAGCAGCCGCAGGAAGTGCGACTTGCCGGAGCCATTGGAGCCGAGCACCGCCACCCGGTCGCCGAACCAGATCTCCGCGCTGAACGGCTTCATCAGCCCGGTCAGTTCCAGCTTCTGCGCCACTACGGCACGCTTGGCCGTCCGGCCGCCCTTGAGCCGCATCTTCACGTGCTGCTCAATCGGCAGCGCCTCCGGCGGGCCCGCCTCGAGGAATTTCGCCAGCCGGGTCTGCGCCGCCTGGTACCGGTTGGCCATATCGGAGCGGAAGGCGGCCTTGTTCTTGTACATGTTCACCAGCTCTTTGAGCTTGATATGCTCCTCATCCCAGCGCCGCCGCAGTTCCTCGAAGCGGGTGTTCCGGTCCTCGCGCGCCTGCACGTAGGAGCCGAATCCGCCGCCGTGGGTCCAGCTGGAGGCGCCGTTGATGCCCGGTTCAAGCGTGACGATCCGGTCCGCGGCGTTCGCCAGCAGCTCCCGGTCGTGGCTGACGAAAAGCACCGACTTGTCCGAGGCCGCCAGCTTCGCCTCCAGCCAGCGCTTTCCCGGCACATCCAGGTAGTTGTCCGGCTCCTCCAGCAGCAGGATCTCATCCGGCCCGCTGAACAGCGCCTCCAGCACCAGCCGCTTCTGCTCGCCCCCGCTCAGGGTGGACGCCTTGCGGTACTGCGCGGTGTAGAAATCCACGCCCATCGCCGCCATCGTCACCTCGTCCCAGGTGGTCTCCATCTCGTAGCCGCCGGCGTCGCCCCA
>JBBRKU010000105.1:0-6845 GCA_038231735.1 Actinomycetales bacterium
GAGGAAACCTACTGCTCGGCAGAACAGTACGGGCCACAGTTGGGATTCAACTTATGCGCGGCCAGACGCTTGATGAATCCGTCAACGGTTTAGTCAAGGATTTCAGCGAGGTCGATGACTAGGCGCGCATCTTCTAATTCCGACTGCCTGATCGACCTCATAGATCGGCCTCCCGAACATCTTCATAGCGCATCATTGCAATTTCCTGTACAAATTCTACGTCGTGCTTGTCCGCCCATGGCAGCTTTCCCAACTGAGACAACGCCGCCAATGCGATACGCCGCCTGATTTCATCCGATCGCTCGTCGAACAACTCCGCCGTTGCCCGGGTGAAGCGCGTCCGCCATTGGTCCCGGCCAGTGAATTCCCGGAACCGCCGATCCTCGGAAGCGTTCTTCGTCCGGTTTTCGCGTAGATCCGACCGGTGGAATTCGGTAGCCTGTTTCCGCAACTTGCTGCCTTGCCAGACGCTTGCCAAAACGGAGACAGCCCCACGAAAGCAGCCGCCGCCGTGGCGATTCATGGCGTCCTCGGATCGACCTGTGTTGAAACGGCGTCAGCCAGCAGTTTTACCCACTCTTCCATGAGGCGCATGCTAGTCCAAGGTGCCCGCTGGCGTTCAGGTGTAGATATCCCTGCCTGGGCGGGTCCCGGCAGCTAACAAAACGGCGGGGGCGGCCGACAGTACCTTGTGGACGGCCCCAACGGGACCCGCAGACAAGGACACAGCGATGATCGTAGTAACCCGGCTGGACAACCGCGCGTTTGCGATCAATCCTGACCTCATCGAGCGCATCCACGCCAGCCCCGACACGACGCTGGTGATGGCCGACGGCGCCAAGTACATTGTCACCGAATCCATGTCCGAGGTCATTGAACTGATCGCCCAGTACCGCGCCTATGTGATCGGGCTTGCCCGGGACACTCCCGTCGTCACCGCACAGCACGGCGGCCGGACGCTGAGCATCGTCCCGCCCTCCGATCCCGGCGAACGGCGGAACGGCAATACCGTTCCACTACCACCGGCGAGGTAGACCATGGATCCGTCTCTGATCATAGGGCTCCTGGTTGCTTTCGGCGCCCTGTTCGGCATGATCACCCTGGAGGGTGCGCAGGTCTCTTCGCTGCTGCTGCCACCGCCCATGCTGCTGGTCTTTGGCGGCACCATTGCCGTCGGCCTGGCCGGTTCGACGCTCAAAGATGTGATCCTGGCAATCAAGGCGCTCCCGGCCGCGATCAGGGGCAAGTCGACGCCGCCGCATGACAGCATTGAGCAGATTGTCTCGCTGGCGGAGAAGGCCCGTAGTGAGGGGCTGCTGGCGCTGGAACAGGAAGCCTCCAAGGTCAGCGATCCGTTCCTGCGCGGAGCATTGCAGAACATCGCGGACGGCACCGACGGGGACGAGCTTCGGTACATGCTCGAAGACGAGATTGCCACCAAGATCAAAACCGATCACGGCGCGGCCAAATTCTTCACCACCATGGGCGGCTATGCTCCCACCGTCGGCATTATCGGTACGGTGGTGTCCCTGACACACGTGCTGGAAAACCTCAGCAGCCCGGACAAGCTGGGCCCGATGATTGCCTCCGCCTTCGTTGCCACGCTCTGGGGACTGCTTTCCGCCAACTTCATCTGGCTTCCCATCGGGACCCGGATGGGACGCATCTCCGAGATTGATGTGGAGCGGATGACGCTGCTGATGGAGGGCGTGCTGGCGGTCCAGGCGGGCAGTCAGCCGCTGCTGCTGCGCGAGCGGCTGAAGGCCATGGTCCCCGCGCACCAGATGAAGTCTGCCGGCAAGTCCGGTGCCGGTGCCAAGGGCCCACGGGCCAAGAGCGAGGAAGCGGCGTGAGCGCGCGCCCGAGGCGGCGCAGTTTCGGGAAGCCGGCGGAAAGCCACCCCGATGAACGTTGGATGGCGTCCTACATGGACATGGTGACGGTCCTGATGTGCATGTTCATCGTGCTCTACGCGATGTCCACGGTGGATAAGACCAAGTTCGAGGTCCTCAAGAACTCGCTGGCCACCGGGTTCGGCGTCGTCTCCACCGAAAAGGTGGACACGGCCAAGGGCGTGGTGGTGCCCCCGGATAAGGTCAACTCACAGGCCGAGGGATTCACCAACCTGGACCTGGCCAAGAAGGAAGTGGATAAGCTCACCGCGCTCCGGGACAAGATGAATGCCAATCTGAAGGCGGTGGGCCTGGCTGACGCGGTCAAGTTCCAGATCGATGAGCGCGGGCTGACGGTGCGGCTGGTCAGCTCGCAGACCTTCTTCAACCCCGACGACGCCACCCTCACCGCGCAGACGGTCCAGGTCCTCGACTCCATTGCACCGGTGCTGGCGGGCATCACCCTCAACGTCTCGGTGGAGGGGAACGCGGCCCTGGTCCCGCCGCAGTACCACGACCCGCAGTACTGGGAGATCTCCACCTCCCGTGCCACCCACGTGGTGCGGCATCTGATCGAGGCGGACGGCATCGACCAGAAGCGGATGGCCGCCGTCGGCTTCGGCGCGGCAAGGCCGCTGGGAGCCACCAGCAGCGCCGAGGATCTGGCGATGAACCGCCGGGTGGACATCGTGGTCCTGTCCGACCAGCCGGAGGACGTCCGCTCCCTGATTCCGCAGGTGCTCAAATCCCGCGGCCAATAACTGTCAGTAACTGCCAGTAACTGCTAACGGACGTAACCGGGGCGCCGATAGTGCCCACTGTGAGCGAAATGCAAGAAGACCCCGGTAGCACCGCCGGCAGTCAGGCCAAAACCGTTGAGGTCGTCGATTTCGCCCGCCCGACCACCCTGGGCCGTGCGCACAACCGGATCCTGGATCTGGCGATGGAGACGTTCGCGCGCCAGTGGGGCACGCACCTGACCGCGCGCGTGCGGGTGAAGTCCCGCGTCACCTCCGGCCAGGTCGTGATGCAGACCTACGACGAATACTCCGCCTCGCTGCCGGTCACCACCACGATGGTGCTGTGCAACCTGGACGGGACGCAGTCCAAGGCGGTCATCCAGTTCCCCACCACCGCCGGGCTCAGCCTGGTGCTGCTGATGCTGGGCGGCACCGGCGGCCAATCGGTGCCGACCCGGCCTTTCACCCAGATTGAGCAGAACCTGGTCCGGCGCCTGATGGAAGATGCGCTGGAGAACCTGCGCTACTCACTGGATTCGCTGCTGACCACGCCCATCACGCTGGACACCATCCAGTACAACTCGCAGTTCGCCCAGGCGGCGGCCCCCTCGGATCTGATGATCGTGACGTCCTTCACCATCAACGTGGGCGGGCAGGTGGAAGCGGCCTCGGTGGCCATCCCGGCCGAGATCCTGCTGCCGAGCCTCGGGGCGGCGAATCCGGTGGACACCAAAACCGATGCCCGCGAGCTGATCCGCAACCAGCTGGCCCATGTGCCGGTGGAAGTGTCGCTGCAGCTGGCGTCCACCCGGATCCGGCCCAGCACCATCCTTCATCTGTCCGTGGGGGATGTCCTGCCCCTGCCGCACCCCAAGAACCGGCCTGTTGACGTCGCCGTGGACGGCCAGCGGCTGGCCCACGCGGCGCTGGGGGCAAAAGGCTCCCGTTTGGCCGGTGTCATTGTTACTACCGAGGAGAACCCGCGATGAGCGCGAACCTGACCCTGCACACCTCCGCCGCCACCGCGCTGACGGAGCTGCTGCCGACGGTTACCCCGCTCAGCGCCGCTGTTTGTGCGGACCGCGGCTCGCTGCAGGGCAAGCGGGCCCACGCGGTCACCGCCTCCTTTGTGGGTGCGCTGTCCGCGGACGTGGCATTGGTCCTGACCGACGCCGGATCGCTGGCCGGCGCCGCCGGTGCGGAGTCCGGTCTGGTGTCCATGGAAGACGTGCTGCGGCCGGCGTTTGAACGGGCGACGGCGGTCCTGGGCGCGGGCGTGCTGGCGGAGTCCCGCACGGAGGACGCTTCCTCCCTGTTCGCGGACACGGAGACGGTCGTCTTTGAACTGCGCAGCGGAGCGGAGACGGCTGGCTGGTTCGCCATCCGGATCCGCGAGCACGCCAATGTCACGGCCCTGCGCCCCTCGCAGGAGTCCGTGGTGGGCAAGCTGGGCCGGATCAACAATGTCGAGATGACCCTGACGGTGGAAATCGGCCGGACCCGGATGTCCGTGCGCGATGTGCTGGAGCTGGAACCGGGCCGCGTGATCGAGCTGGACCGCTCCGCCGGCGCGCCCGCCGATGTGCTGCTCAACGGGCGCCTGATCGCCCGCGGCGAGGTTGTCGTCGTCGACCAGGATTACGCCGTCCGCATTACCAAGATCCTGGACGTCACCGAGGCGGTCGGCTAAATGGACACACTTCTCCTCGCCTTGAGGGTGGTGCTGTCGCTTGGAGCTGTAGTGGCTGTGCTGTGGCTGGTGCAGCGGCGCGTGACCCGCTCTACCCGCGGCCGCGGCCCGGCGGACCCGCTGAAGGTGGTGGCCCGGCGCGGGCTGGGCCAGAAGGCCTCCGTGGTGGTCGTGGATACCGGCGGCCAGCGATTCCTGCTGGGCGTCACCGAGCATGCCGTGAACGTCCTGCATACCTCCGAGGCGCCGGCCGAGGAGGTCGGTGCGGATGCCTTTGCCAGCCTGCTGGTGCACGCGCACGTCGGTGACGCCCGGCGCCTTGAGACGGACGCGCAGCGCACGGGCCCGACGGCGGCCCCGCAGCGGTTCCGGGAGCGCCAGCGCGGCTCAGCCATGGAAGGTTCCATCCTGTCCGCGTCCACCTGGAGGCAGGCCGCTGCGGTGATCCGGAAAGGGCTGATCGGGTGATCGAGTCCGTCCAGGCCAGCCGGGCGGGACGATTGATCCTGTGGCTGCTGCTGGTCCTTGGAACCGCGGCCGCCCTGATGATTCTTACTTCCGCCGTGGCGCACGCCGCGCCGCTTGATCCGGTGGCACCGGCTGGCCCCACGGCGCCGGCTAACCCGGCCGCGCCCACCGGAGGATCCGGCGGCGTGACCGTGCAGATCAACGGCTCGGACGGCAGCCCCTCCACTGCCGTCGTCACGCTGATCGGCATCACGCTGCTCTCCGTGGCGCCGGCGCTGCTGCTGATGATGACGTCCTTCACCAAGATCTTCGTGGTGCTGGCGATGACCCGCAACGCCCTGGCGCTGCCGAACATCCCGCCCAACCAGGTGCTGGCCGGGCTGGCGCTGTTCCTGTCCTTTTTCATCATGATGCCGGTGCTGACGGACATCAACAACCTGGCCGTGCAGCCCTACCTGAACGGGCACCTCGATTTTGCCGCGGCCATCGACGCCGGTTCCAAGCCGCTGCAGACCTTCATGCTGGCGCACACCCGGCAGGAGGACATCGCCCTGATGACCCGTGCGGCCGGAATGGCGAATCCGGCCAATGCCGCCGCGGTGCCGCTGACCACGCTGATCCCGGCGTTCATGATTTCGGAGCTGCGGGCCGCGTTCATCATCGGTTTCGTCATCTTCATCCCGTTCCTGATCATCGACATCGTGGTCTCCTCCGCGCTGATGTCCATGGGCATGATGATGCTGCCGCCGGTGATGGTGTCCCTGCCGTTCAAGATCCTGCTGTTCATCCTGGTGGACGGCTGGGGGCTGGTCATCACCTCGCTGATCCAGAGTTACCGGGGCGGCTGATGAATACCAACGCCGTCATGGACATCGGCCAGCAGGCGCTCATCTGCGCCGCGCAGCTGGCCGCCCCGGTGCTGCTCACCGCGCTGGGCGTGGGCCTGCTGATTTCGCTGCTGCAGTCCATCACGCAGATCCAGGAAGTGACGCTCTCCTTTGTGCCCAAGGCCGTGGCCGTGGCCATTGTGCTGATCATTTCCGGGCACTGGATGATCACCGTCATTGTCTCCTTCACGCTGGACCTTTTCGCCCGGATCCCGGCCCTTCTGGGTGGCGGTTAAGATGGGCGTGACCCTCAACCCCGCGTGGCTGGAGGCGGTCATGCTGGCCGGTGTCCGGATGGTGGCGTTCCTGGTGGTGGCCCCGCCGTTTTCGCACAACTCCATCCCGCTGCGGATCAAGGCCATGCTGGGCCTTGGCCTGGCGTTGGCCGTCTCTCCGCAGGTGGCCGCCACCTACAAGTCCCCGGGCACCGGCGGCTACATCGTGGCGCTCATCCTGGAAATCGTGGTGGGGGCGGCCCTGGGCTTCCTGGTTATGTTGGTGTTCGCCGCGATCCAGTCCGCGGGCAGCCTGATCGACATGTTCGGCGGGTTCCAGATGGCCCAGGCCTTCGACCCGCAGGCCATGCTCAACGGTGCCCAGTTCACCCGGCTGTTCCAGATGACCTCGCTGGTGCTGCTCTT
This sequence comes from Actinomycetales bacterium, assembly GCA_038231735.1. Classification (GTDB taxonomy): domain Bacteria; phylum Actinomycetota; class Actinomycetes; order Actinomycetales; family Micrococcaceae; genus Arthrobacter_M. The sequence continues at coordinate 6,319 of JBBRKU010000105.1, forward strand.
CGCCTCCGACGGCTACCAGCTGGTGATCGGCGGACTGGTGCGCAGCTTCACGGCCCTGCCCCTGGGTGGCGGTCTTGACCTGAGCACCCCGGTGCAGACCATGACGGCGGCCGTGACCCAGATGTTCCTGGCCTCGGTGCAGATTGCCGGCCCGCTGCTGGTGGTGCTGTTCCTGGCCGACGTCGGCCTGGGCCTGCTGACCCGGGTGGCCCCGGCCCTGAACGCCTTCGCGATGGGCTTCCCGCTGAAGATCTTCCTCACGCTGACCCTGGCCGGCGTGGTCTTCAGTGTGCTGCCGCGCATCGTCGCGGCGCTGGCCGGGCAGGCCTTCACGCAGCTGACGGGGGTGCGCTGAATGGCGGACTCACAGGAGAAAACCGAACAGGCCACGCAGAAGCGGATGAAGGAAGTCCGCTCCAAGGGCCAGCTGTCCCGGTCCCAGGACGTCACCGCCTGGCTGGGCGTGGGGGCCGCGGCCGTGATGCTGCCCAGCACCATTGCGCGGGCCTCGGAGGCTGCGGCCAACC
>JBBRKU010000106.1:0-6821 GCA_038231735.1 Actinomycetales bacterium
AGAGGACCCGGGACCACTACACCATCGTGAAGGCCAGGCACCCCGGCAGATGGGTCTCCGCCGTCGTTATCCTCGCCGTTTTTGCGGTGCTACTGCAGTCGGTCTTCACGAATCCGAGGTTCGGTTGGGGGACCGTCGGCAAGTACCTGCGGGATGTTTCCATCATCAACGGCATCGGCATCACCCTGCTGCTGACCGTGGTTTGCATGGCCATCGGCATCGTGCTGGGCGTAGTACTGGCAGTGATGCGGCTCTCGCCCAACCCGGTAGTCCGCACGGCGGCGTTTGGCTACGTCAACTTCTTCCGCGGCACCCCGGTGCTGGTGCAGCTGCTGTTCTGGTACAACCTGGCGGCGCTGTATCCCTTGATCAGCTTCGGGATTCCCGGCGTGGCGCTGAACGCCAACCAGATCATCACGCCCCTGTTCGCAGCGATTCTGGGCCTGGGGCTGAACCAGGGCGCGTACATGTCGGAGATTGTCCGGGCCGGCATCCTCTCCGTGGACAACGGCCAGCTGGAGGCGGCAGGGGCGCTGGGCATCAACCGGCTGCACACGCTGCGCCGGATCGTCCTGCCGCAGGCCATGCGGGTGATCATCCCGCCCACGGGCAATGAAACCATCGGGATGCTCAAGACCACGGCCCTGGTCAGTGTCATCTCGGTCCCGGAACTGCTCTATTCCTCGCAGATCATCTATGCCCGCACGTTCCAGACCATCCCGCTGCTGATCGTGGCGAGCCTGTGGTACATCCTGGTGACCTCGGTGCTGGGCGTGGGGCAGTACTACCTGGAACGGCGGTACGCCAAGGGCGGCCAGCGGAACCTCCCGCTGACGCCGATGCAAAAGCTCAAACTCTTCGTCAACACCCATGACCGGCTGGCCCGGAAAGGCGGAAAACTGTGACTGCCACGGCAACCCAACCCCTGCCCGCGCCGCCGATGGTCCTGGCGGACGGGATCGAGAAGAACTACGGCAAGCTCCAGGTGCTTAAGGGGCTCGACCTTCAGGTGCAGGCCGGGGAAGTGGTCTGCCTGATCGGCCCATCAGGATCCGGTAAAAGCACCTTCCTGCGCTGCATCAACCACCTGGAGGGCATCGACGGCGGACGGATGTGGGTGGACGGCAAGGTGATGGGCTACGACATCAAGGGCACCCGGCTGCTTGAGCAAAAGGACAGCGAGGTGTGCCGGAACCGGACCGGAATCGGCATGGTGTTCCAGCACTTCAACCTGTTTCCGCACATGACCGTGCTGGAGAACCTGGCCGAGGCCCCGCGGCTGGTGCTCAGGCAGCGAAAATCCGAGGTCCGGGCGCGCGCCCTGAAGCTGCTGGACATGGTGGGCCTGGCGGAGAAGGCGGACGCCTATCCGCGCCAGCTCTCCGGCGGCCAGCAACAACGGGTGGCCATCGCCCGGGCCCGGTGCATGGAGCCCAAGCTGATGCTCTTTGACGAGCCGACGTCCGCTCTGGACCCGGAGCTGGTGGGTGAGGTGCTGAAGGTGATGAAGGATCTGGCCCAATCCGGCATGACCATGGTCGTTGTCACGCACGAAATGAATTTTGCCCGCGATGTGGCGGACCGGGTGGTGTTCATGGCGGAGGGCCAGATCGTGGAACAGGGGCCGGCCTGGGAGCTGATCACCCACCCGCAGCACGAGCGGACCAAGGCGTTCCTGGCCTCGGTCCTCTAGCACCTTTAGTTCCTGCACGGAGAGTAAATGCCATGAAATTATCCGACTTTTTCGATGTCACTGTCAGCAGCATCAACCGGGAATCGGACGGCGTCGTCTCGCTGACGCTCCAGCACCCGTTGGAGAGGGAACTGCCGGAATGGGAGCCCGGGGCGCACATTGATGTGCTGCTGCCCAACGGGGTGATGCGCCAGTACTCGCTGTGTTCGGAGCCCGGGCAGTCTGACTGGCGGATCGCTGTCCTGCGCGAGCCTGCGGGCCGCGGCGGTTCGGCCTTCGTCCATGACGAGCTGCGGGCGGGCACCAAGGTCCAGGTCCGGCAGCCGCGGAATAACTTCGCGCTGTCCCCGGCTCCGGAATACCTGTTCCTGGCCGGGGGCATCGGGATCACGCCGATCCTCCCGATGATCCGCCGGGCAGCGGAAAGCTCGGTGCCCTGGCGGCTGGTCTATCTGGGACGCGGCCGCAGGAGCATGGCCTTCCTGGACGAACTTGAGGCCTACGGCGGCAACGTCCAGATCCATGCCGACGACGAAAGCGGGCGCTTCCCGCTTGCGGAGCTGCTGGACCGGCCCGAGGCGGGGTTCCATCTCTACACCTGCGGGCCAGGGCCGCTGCTCAAGGTCATCCAGTCCATGACCGGTTCCTGGGCGGACCAGTCCCGGTTCCACTTTGAGCGGTTCGTACCCGATCCGGCGGACGCCGGAGCAGCGACGGCCCCGGTGGAGGGCGACCACGAGTTCACCGTGGAGCTGGCAGACGGGTCCGAAGTGGAGGTGGCCGCGGGGACCACCGTCCTGCAGGCCCTGGAAGACGCCGGTGTGCCGGTGCTCAGCTCCTGCCGGGAGGGCATCTGCGGAACCTGCGAAACCGCGGTTCTGGCGGGGGAGATCGACCACCGGGACAGTCTGCTCTCCGCGGACGAGCGGGCCGCGATGGACACGATGATGATCTGCGTTTCCCGCTGCCGGGGGAAGCGGCTGGTGCTGGACCTGTAGCGCCAGCCGCAGGGGCGCAAGCCACCGTTCGCGACGGCGAGATTGAGTTGCCCAAGGGATTCACGCCACGCAGCGGCGCACGCCGGACCCAATCGGGGAGACAGCGGGAACGGTCAGCAAATCAGGCTGGGTCGCCTCAATGAGTCCGCGGAATACGGGTCGGAGGCTGTGACGAAGCGCATTGTCGGCGTTCTGGGAAACAACACAGTTGCGGCGTTGCTCGGCGTCAGTAAGGACCGGCCTAGCCGCTGGGCTTCAGGACAGGATTCACCCTCGTTTGTCAATCGTCTTCAGCTGGTTGACCTTGACTCCCTTGTCGGTCACTTGCTGGCCGTTTTCACGCCCGGGCAGGCAGTGTTGTGGTTGGAAGGACAGGAGCCGCATCTGAACGCCAGGCCCATAGATGTCTACCGAATTGATGGGGCCGCCCCGTCATCGAGGCCATGAGGGCGTTCGAGCAGGGGGCGTTCGCGTAAATGGAGTTCTGGCGGGATTATAGCTGGAATCCGGGTGCCTCCACTTCTCAAGAAAATGGGCATCCGCTCTTTGGCTGGCCGCGACAGGGCAACGGAAGGGTCGATGATCCGGAGGGGGACTGCGGTAGCCGAAGCATTCGGACGATTCGTCACCTGGTCTCCGGATGTTCTCGACATACCGGGCCAGGCGCCAACCGGAACGGTCAAGGCGCTCGCAAAATATCGGGGAAATCCGGTGGTCTTGGATCTGGACGATCCCTCGGCACTGCTCGAATGGTCCCTTCGCCCGAGCCAAGTTGTCAGTCGGGATAAGGAGTCGACGCAGCAGTGCGCCAGAGCGATATACGACGGGGAGAGCCACGCCGGAGTTTCCTGGTGGTCATACTATGACCCCCAGTGGTCAAGCACCGGCCTATGGGACATCTCGTCCCTGAACGTCGCCGTGGAGCCTGTCGCGCTTACTTTAGACCATCCGGCGGTGCAGGATGCGGCATCGCTCATTGGACGTGTCATAACGGACCGCCGGGTGGGAAGCCAACGGTAGCGGCGATTCCTAACGTGGCCGAACGAAAGTGTGCATGCATTACTTGCAGTGCAACTACTGCAAGCAATGCATGCACAAAAAATTCGCAACACGTCCGGGCGGCCGTCTTACGCGGCGAAGCCGTCCGGGGCCAATCACGGTTTCGCCGATGGTGACCGCATTCTCCACGATTCCCTCCGCCGCCATGGTGTTGATGGTGGCGACGGCCGCAGCGGTGGCCAGCGGATGGCCCGAGTAGGTCAGGCCACCGCGCGTTGCCCATCCTCCTCGGCGGTTGGCATGATCTCGGTAAGCCTGGCGGAGGCGGCAGCGGGACTGGACGAGGCGGCGCTTGAGCGGCTGCTCGGCGTGGCACTGGAGGACCCGGAATCCCGGACGTCGCTGCACGTAGCCGTGTTACTCCACGACCTCGCCGGACGGTAGGGCAGATCAGCGCGGTACAGCGGAGGTCAGCGGTAATTAGGACAGCCCGGCGCGGTGATCAAAATTTTTTCGTGCATGCATTGCTTGCGGTGCAACGATTGCCTGCAATGCATGCAGGATTTTTTAGAAGAGGTCCAATACAGTGGACCCGTTGCAAGCATCCGAAAGGCGCCATGTCAGCTCCCTCTTCGCCAGTGCCCCTACCCGTCATGCCGCAACCCGACGTCGTCGCCAGGCTCCGGGCCGCCGGCTGTGTCTTCGCCGAAGATGAGGCACGATTGCTCATCTCAGCGGCACGGACACCGGCTGACCTTAACACCATGGTGCTCCGGCGGGTCGCCGGGCTGCCGATTGAACACATTCTGGGCTGGGCGGAGTTCTGCGGCCTGCGCATAGCCGTCGACACGGGAGTCTTCGTGCCCCGCCGCCGCACCGAGTTCCTGGTCCGGCAGGCTACCGCCCTCGCCCGAAAGGGCGCTGATTCCGTTGACCACCCGCCAACGCAACCGCGGGCCGTCGTCGTCGACATGTGCTGCGGCTCAGGGTCCGTGGGCGCCGCGCTGGCCGCCGCCCTGGAGCGCGTCGAGCTTTACGCCGTGGACATCGACCCCGCCGCCGTGCGCTGCGCCCGCCGTAATGTCGACGCGGTTGGCGGCCAGGTATTCGAGGGCGATCTCTTCGAGCCGCTGCCCGCTGCGCTGCGGGGGCGCGTCGACATCCTGGTTGCCAACGCCCCCTACGTGCCCAGCGGAGAGATCAGGCTGATGCCCCCGGAAGCACGCCTGCATGAACCGCGGGTGACGCTCGACGGCGGCGCGGACGGGCTGGACATCCAGCGGCGGGTGGCAGCTGCGGCGCCGCTGTGGTTGGCTCCCGGCGGCCACCTGCTGGTCGAAACGAGCGAGCGCCAGGCTCCGACGACGGTCGAAATCTTCGCCCGGAACGGGCTGGCGCCGCGTGTGCTCAGCTCCGACGATCTGGACGCCACCGTCGTAATCGGAACTGTCCCGCGGTAACTGCAGAAAGTCACCCGGTTCCGTGCACTTACTGCGGGGTAGTTGAACCCTGGCTAGCGGCGCGGTGCCCACGTCGCCGGATCGATCCGGCCGGCGTACATCGGCAGCTCCACCGTCCGGTCCTCGGGCCGGTACTGGCTCCACATCCGGTTCAGCCCCGCCGTGCCGAACCGCCGGACGCGATCCACATGGCCAAGGTCCAGCACGTCGGTCAGCACCACCGGGTTCTCGCTGAAAGCCTCGGTCCGCACCAGACCCTCCGGATCCACGATCAGACTCTTACCCTGCCCCACCGGCCCGGCGCAGTTCACGCTCACCATAAAGATCTGGTTCACAATAGCGTTGGCCCGCGCCAGGACCAGCTCCCGCTGCCGGTCCGGAGTGGTGGTTTTGACCACGTTGAGGATCACGTCGGCACCCAGCCAGGCCAGCTGCCGGCTGTGCTCGGGGAACCAGGCGTCGTAGCAGATGGACAGCCCCATCCGGCCAACGCCGTCGATCTCGAACACCACAAACTCGTTGCCCGGCACGTATGGCTCGGACGGGCGCCAGGGGAAGATCTTCCGGTAACTGGCCACCAGCTTGCCCTCCGGCGAGAAGGCCAGCGCGGTATTGAACAGTTCGCCGTCCCCGGACAGTTCGCAGATGCTGCCCGGCACCAGCCAGACCTTCAGGTCCCCGGCCATCTCGGCCAGCTCCCTGACCAGCGGCCCGTCAATCGGCTGGGCGGCCTCAAGCAGCGTTTGGTTGCGCCGGTCCGCCGGTTCCTCGTCGCCGAAGAGGTGCAGTTCCGGGTACACCACCAGGAGCACCTCGGGATTTTCGTAGGCGATCCCGGCCAGCTCCTCGGCGAAGCCGGCCAGCGGCTCGCCGATCAGCCGCGGCCGGGCCTGGACGGCTGCCAGCGGGAGGGCGCGGGGCACGGCATCTCCGGATTGCGTCTGCATGGACATTTACGCCTCGGCTTCCTCGAGCGCCAACTCCGGCGGCTGCCGGCGGAAGCCGCGTGTCAGGTAGGTCAGGTAGAGCACCCCGAGGATCAGCCAGCTGACGCCCAGCCAGATGGCCGCGCTGTCCAGGCTGCTGAGCAGGTAGCCGCAAATCAGGGCGCCCAGTGCGGGCAGAATCACATAGCCCAGCACCGGGAGCCGGTTGCCGGCCTTCCGCTGCCGGATGAAGTAGGCGATGGTGGAAATGTTCACCATGGTAAAGGCAATGAACGCGCCGAAGTTGATGAAGGACGTGGATGTGGCGACGTCCAGGAACAGTGCGATCAGACCGACGGCGGCGCAGAGCAGGATGTTCAGGGCCGGGGTGTGGAACTTGGGGTGGATGAAGCCGAAGAAGCGGCGGGGGAGCGCGTTGTCGCGGCCCATCGCGTAGAGCAGCCGAGAGGCGCTGGACTGGGCGGCGATGCCGGAGGCGAACTGCGTGACCACCAGGCCGGCAAGGAAGACGGCGCTGAACAGGTTGCCGCCAATGTCGCCGGCAATCTCGAACGCGGCGGAGGCGGGATCGCTGAAGTCGCTGCCGGGGTGGACCAGCTGGGTGACGTAGCTGATCACCACAAAGACGCCGCCGCCAATCAGGGCGACCAGCATGATGGCGCGCGGGATGGTTCGCCGCGGGTTCTTGGCCTCCTCCGCCAAGGTGGTGACGGCGTCGAACCCC
>JBBRKU010000107.1:0-6804 GCA_038231735.1 Actinomycetales bacterium
AGTGGTGGCGCTGCTGACCTTCGCCGTCGCGGCGGGGCTGGTGCTGGCCGCCGCGGACGTGTTCGTGGTCTTCCGCCGGAACCGGAAGAAAACCCGGATGAGCAAGAAAGAGGTCAAGGACGAGAACAAGAGCACCGAGGGGGACCCGCTGATCAAGTCGCAGCGCCGCTCCCGGCAGCTGGCCATGAGCCGGAACCGGATGATCGCCGCCATCGCGGGGGCCGACGTCGTGCTGCTGAACCCGACGCACATCGCCGTGGCGATTAAGTACGAGCCGGGAAAATCCGCGCCGCGGGTGGTGGCCAAGGGCGCCGGAACCATTGCGGCGCGGATCCGCGAGGAGGCCGAGGCCAAGGGCGTGCCGATGGTCCGCGACATCCCGCTGGCCCGCGCACTGCACGCCGCCTGCGAGCTGGGACAGGAGATTCCGGTGGAACTGTACAACGCCGTCGCCCGGGTCCTGGCCTTTGTCCTTCAGCTCAAGGCCCGCGGCCGTTCGCGCGGGCCGATGGGGCGGTCCCGGGTGGAAATTTTGCCGACGTCCCTGCTGGGGAACCAGCCCGGTGGGGGATTTGCCCGATGAGAACTGAAGGAAAACCAGAGTGAACCGCAACTTCTCCAAACTCGTCGTCCCCGTGGGTGTGGTGGGCGTCATTCTACTGCTCATCATCCCCATTCCCGCGCCGCTGCTGGACGTGCTGATCATCGTCAACATCTCGCTGGCGCTGGTGACGCTGCTGACCACCATGTTTGTCCGCAAGCCGCTGGACTTCTCCGTCTTCCCATCGCTGCTGCTGGTGGCCACGCTGTTCCGGCTGGGGCTGAACGTCTCCTCCACCCGGCTGGTGCTGGGCCAGGCGCACGCCGGAGCCGTGATCCAGGCCTTCGGCAAGGTCACGGTGGGCGGCTCGCTGATCATTGGCGCGGTCATCTTCCTGCTGCTGGTGGTGATCCAGTTTGTGGTGGTCACCAAGGGCGCCGAGCGCGTCGCCGAGGTGGGCGCGCGCTTCACCCTGGACGCGATGCCGGGCAAGCAGATGGCCATCGACGCGGACCTGAACGCCGGGCTGATCACGGACGTGCAGGCGCGGGAGCGCCGTGCCGAGGTCTCCGCCGAGGCGGACTTCTACGGCGCCATGGACGGTGCGTCCAAGTTCGTGAAGGGTGATGCGATTGCCGGCATCATCATCATCGTCATCAACAACGTGGGCGGCATCGCGATCGGCATGGCCCAGCGTGGCATGTCCATCACGGATGCGCTGAACACCTACTCGCTGCTGACCATCGGTGACGGCCTGGTCACCCAGATCCCGGCCCTGCTGATGGCCGTCTCCACCGGTATGATCGTCACCCGCTCCAACGCCGAGTCGGACATGGGCACCACGGCGTCCATGCAGCTGGGACAGTCCCGTACCGCGCTGCAGATCGCCGGCCTGGCGGCCATTGCCATGGGCCTGATCCCGGGCATGCCGATCATCCCGTTCATGCTGGTGGGCCTTGGGCTGCTGTTCGCCTCGCAGCGGATCAAGGTCCGGGACCTGGCCGCTCTTGCGGCGCAGGAAGCGGCGGCGGTGGCGGAGGCGTCCGTGCCGCGGCGGGAAACCACCGAGGACCTGATCGAGCAGATGCGTGTGCACGCCCTCGAGATCCTGCTGGCCCCGGACCTGGTGGATCTGGTCTCGGGCGCCTCCGATGATCTGCTGGCGCGGGTCCGCTCGCTGCGGCACAAGATTGCGATGGACCTCGGCGTGGTGGTGCCGCCAGTGCGCACCCGGGACAGCGTGGAGCTGCCGCTGGCCACCTACGTCATCCGGATCGCGGGGGTTGAGGCCGGCCGCGGGCTGGCCCCCTCCGGCAAGGTGCTGGCGCTCGGCGAGAGCCTGGACGGACTGCCGGGCAACGCCACGGTGGAGCCGGTCTTCGGCCTGGCCGGGAAATGGATCCCGGCGGAGATGCGGCACAGTGCCGAGATGACGGGTGCCACCGTGATCGACCGGGTTTCCGTGTTGGTCACCCACCTTTCCGCGATCGTCACCGACAACGCCGCCCGGCTGCTCTCCCGGGAGGACGTGCGCGTGCTGACCGACGGCGTCAAGGAGATCAACCCCTCCGCCGTGGACGAGCTGATCCCCGGCGCCCTGAGCCTGGCGGAGGTGCAGCGGGTCCTGCAGGGACTGCTGGCGGAGCAGGTCCCGATCAATGACCTGGCCCGCATCTACGAGGCACTGACCCTGCGGGCCAAGGTTTCCACGGATCCGGAGGGACTCATCGAGGCCTCCCGGCAGGCGCTGGGGCCCGCCCTGGCCGCGCGGCACCTGGACGGCCAGACGCTGCCGGTCATCATGATCGATCCGCTGCTGGAGCAGTCCATGCTGGAGGGTATGCGCCCCTCCGAGCAGGGCACCCAGATCATGATGGACGCCGCCCGCATTGACGCGGTGCTTGGTTCGCTGAAGGAATCCCTGGCCGGCGTCCAGGCCTCCGGGCGCAGCGCGGTGCTGGTCTGCGCCCCGGCGCTGCGTCCGGCCATCCGGCGGCTGGTGTCCGCGCAGGCCGGTGGGCTTCCGGTGCTCTCCTACCAGGAGGCGACGGCGGCCAACGTCGCGATCGAGACCGTAGGGGTGGTGCGCGGTGCCGAGCCGATTTCAGCTTAGGGGCGACTCACTGCAGGGCATCGAGTGGCGGCTCTTCAACAGCCACGGCAACCGGGCCAGGATCGTCGCCGCGGAGAAGGTGACCGAGGGCGGCATCGCGGGGTTCTTCGCCCGGCACTTTTATGAGGTGACGGTGGAGCTGCGGGACGATCCGGACGGCGGCGGCGTTTTCGGCGACGGTGTTTCCGGCGCGGGTGTTTCCGGCGACCAGGACGGCGCGCTTTCCGGGATCATGATTCCGGACGGCTGGCCCATCCCTGCCGTCCGGCCGCAGCCCGAGTCCCGGATGAGGCCGCGGCCGCACGTGCGGTCGACGCCGCCTGGGTCCGGGGAGCGGGCCGAATCGCAGTCTCAGTCTCAGGCCGGGTCGCAGTCGGATTCCCGGCCGGCGACGTCCGGGATTGAGGCGCTGCTCCGCGACGCCGACGAGGCGGAGGCATCGGCGACGGCCGACGACGACGGTACGGACGGCGCGGCTGGCGCGGCTGGCGCTTTCGGGGCTTCAGGTCCAGCCGGCGCTGGCCGCGGGAACCGAGCTGGCCGCGCGTCCGGCGCTGGCCGCGCTTCCCGAGCTGGCGGCGCCGACAGTAATTCGCGTGCCGGTGACTCGCATGGGGCCGGAACACGGCGAACAGCCGGCACCGCCATTCCCCGGGTGTCGACGGGCTCCGGTGACTTCGCGGCGCTCCTGGATGAGCTCACCTCGACGGTCAGCCCGGACCGGTTCAGTGCGAACCCGACCGTTCCCAGGCTCGTGTCCGGGCCCGGCAAGGTGGTGCTGGTGGTGGGGCTCGGGCTGGATCCGGTGGAAACCGCCCGGTCCATGGGTACCGCGCTGGGCGGCGCCGTGGAGATCAGGACAGCCGGAGCGAGGCGTGCCGCCGGCATGGACCACGTCGTCGGGCGCAACGGCCTTACCGCCGCCCGGGCCACCGGAACCGCCGCCGGCCGGACCGTCGTCGTCGCCTTTGGGCTGCGAACCGACGGACAGGTCCAGGCTCCCGCGCTCAGCGATCTCGACGCGGACCAGGTCTGGCTGGCAGTGGATGCGGCCCGCAAGCCCGCCGACACCGCCTCCTGGGTGCGCAAGGTGGGGTGGGCCATTGAGGTCGACGCGCTGGCCGTTCTTGGCAGCCAGGAAACGCTCACCCCCGGTACCGTGAACGAGCTGGACATCCCGATCGGCTGGGTGGACGGCGAGCCCGCCGCCAAAACCAACCTGTAGGACGAACCAGCCTGTAAGTTGAACCACCCCGTAGGTTGAACCAGCCCCGTAAGTTGACCCCGGTAACAGCCGTTGCCAAACCGAGTTGCGCACCGAAGACAAGGTAGGCTCAAAGAGTGCTGGTACTTACACGGAAACTCGGTGAGAAACTCCTCATCGGGGAGGACATTGTCATCACTGTCCTCGACGCGCGCGGCGATAGCGTCCGGCTCGGCATCGACGCGCCCCGGGGCGTCTCCATCCAGCGCATTGAAGTGGTGGAGGCGGTAACCGAGGCCAACCTGTCCGCCACGAAGACGGATCCCGGAGCCGAGGAGCGGATCAGGGACCTCCTGGGCCACGTCCTGCCCACCAACCGGCCCTAACTTCGTCCTGCCCGCCAACCGCCCCTGACGTCCCCCACCGCTCTTGCAACTACCCCGCGCTAAATGCTGTTTTCAGCGCTTTTCCGTGCACTATCTGCGGGACAGTTGTGTTAGCCATACAGCGAGAAGTCGGTAACTGTCGGGTTTGCAGTCCGGTTGGCGTGCGAGAAGTCGGTAACTGTCCGCTTGGGGGGTGTTTGCCTCGCGGGGCGCCGGACTTGGATCAGAGCGACGCCCCCAGCGAATCGAGCAGTTCCTTGGTGCCGGCTTCGCGCTGCCCGGGGTTGTCGAACCCGTCCAGGTACGCACCCTGCTCCGTTAGCGCAAGGTGAGTGCCGCCGTCGTCCGCCTCAAGCTGCACCGTGGCCACCGAGACAGAAGTCCGTGCCTCGTCCAGGTACATCTCGTAGCTGTAGACAATCCGCTGGTTCGGCACGATGTCGTGGTAGTGGGCCTTGAAATGATGGACCCGACCGCCCCTGGGGCCCCCGCTCTCGGTCTCGGAGCCGCCCTCGCGGAAGTCCATCTGCCAGCCGGTCTGGGCCGCCTCTCCGGGGAAGACGAACCACTTGCCCTTCGCATCCCGGTCGGCAAAGGCGGCAAACACCTTCTCCGGCGGAGCAGGAAAACTGCGCTCAGCACGAAGGTGGAATGGGTGACTTTCGATCTGGCATGGCTTACTCCTTCTTGTTTTCGGTGGTCCCGGCAAGGTATTCGCCCAGCCGGTCCAGCCTGCGCTCGCCGGTGGTCCGGCGTTCCGAAATCCAGTGCTCGGCTGCAGGCAGGCCTGGTGTTTCGATCGTGCAGGTGCGCACCCGGCCTATTTTTTCGGTTTTGATGAGCCCGCCGCTTTCCAGCACCTGCAAGTGCTGTACGACGGCGGGGAGGGACATTTCCAGCGGTTGCGCCAGTTCACTGACGGACGCGAGACCCCGGGTCAGGCGTTCCAGAATGGCCCGACGACTGCGATCCGCCAGCGCCTGGAAGATCAGGTCCAGCGGGTCTTGATTATTCAGCACATGCTTAGGTATTGCGTGCGGCCGGGGAAAGTTAAGGACTTTTTTGCGGGGCAGCAAGCGGGCGAGCAAACAAAGCCTTGAACTGCGGTGCATGAAAGGGCCTAGCGTGGTCAGTGGGGCCAAACGACAACGGAGAAGGACGCATTCACATGAAGAAGATTCAACTGGGATCGCAGGGACTTGAGGTATCGCGGCTCGGGCTGGGGTGCATGGGCATGTCAGCGTTCTACACCGGCAGCGGCCAGGACGAGGCGGGCTCCATCCGGACCATCCACCGCGCCCTGGAGCTGGGGGTGACGTTCTTCGATACGGCGGAGATCTATGGGCCGTATACGAATGAGGAACTGCTGGCCAAGGCCTTCGCGGGCAAGCGCGACCAGGTGGTCATCGCCACCAAGTTCGGCACCATCCTGCACCGCAGCGATGACAGCCGCAGGCTGGATGGCAGCCGGGAAAACGTCCGGCTCTCCGTTGAGGGATCGCTCAGGCGCCTCAACACGGACTGCATCGACCTTTATTACCAGCACCGGATGGACCCCGGCACACCCATCGAGGAAACGGTCGGCGCACTGGCCGAGCTGATCCAGGAGGGCAAGATCCGGCACTACGGTCTCTCCGAGGCGGCGCCGGAAACGATCCGGCGGGCCCATGCGGTGCATCCGGTAACCGCGCTGCAGACGGAATACTCGCTCTGGTCCCGGGACCCGGAGGCCGAAATCCTGCCGACCGTGCGCGAACTGGGCATCGGCTTCGTGCCGTACTCGCCGCTGGGCAGGGGCTTCCTGACGGGCAAGATCCGCTCGCTGGACCAGCTGGATCAGTCCGATTTCCGCCGGATGAACCCGCGTTTCGAAGGGGAAAACCTCGCCGCCAACATCCGCATAGTGGAACAGGTGGATGTCGTGGCGGGACAGGTCGGCGCAACGCCGGGACAGGTCGCCTTGGCCTGGCTGCTGGCGCAGGGGAATGACATCGCGCCGATCCCCGGAACCAAGCGGATCAGCTACCTGGAGGAGAACGTGGCCGCAGACGCTTTGCAGCTGAACCCGGAGCAACTCGCAGCGCTGGGCGCGGTGCAGGCACCGGTGGGACCGCTACGCGGACATGACACCGCTCAACAAGTAGCCGCGACGCAGGGGGCGGGGGCTGAGCGCCGCCGGGTGATTTGCATTCCGCAACGGATAGCAGCGCCACGGCGTCCCATGCGCCGCCTCAGCAGCATCAACCGCACCGGCAGCCACACCATCTGTAGCGGAGTGCAAAAAGTCTGTAGCGGAGCGCAAGGGAAGCGGGCCCACCGCCCAGCACGTCACACAGTTTCCGACCGGCCGGCGGCCGTGCCATGATGCAAGCACCCGAGGCATAGCAAGGCATAGCAAGGCAAAGCAGCACAGCGAGGCAAGGAGCCGGACCATGACCGCCTGGAAGGTGCGTGATTTCCACTCGACGGATTTGGAGGGGATCCTGCATTTGTGGGAGACCCTGAAATCCGCCGGGTTGGACCCTGTTTATGACCTGTCCGAGGTGCTGGCCTCGTGTGA
>JBBRKU010000108.1:0-6756 GCA_038231735.1 Actinomycetales bacterium
ACCACCATCGTCGCCATGACGTTTGCCGGCGGCGTGTTGATGGCCGGGGACCGCCGGGCCACGATGGGCACCATGATCGCCAGCCGGCACATGGAAAAGGTCTTCCCGGCGGACCAGTATTCCGTGCTGGGGATCGCCGGCACCGCCGGCATCGCCATTGACATCACCAGGCTGTTCCAGGTTGAGCTGGAGCACTACGAAAAGATCGAGGGCACGCTGCTCAGCCTCGATGGCAAGGCCAACCGGTTGGGCGCGATGATCAGGAGCAATCTGCCGATGGCGCTGCAGGGGATGGCGGTGATCCCGCTCTTCGCGGGCTTCGATACCACCCGCGCGGTGGGCCGGCTCTTCTCCTACGATGTCACCGGCGGCCGCTACGAGGAGCTGGAACACCACAGCGTGGGCTCAGGTTCCGTCTTTGCCCGCGGCTCGCTGAAGAAATTGTGGCAGCCGAACCTGACCGAGGCGGAAGCGGTGCGGGTGGGTATAGAGTCCCTTTTCGACGCCTCCGACGACGACTCCGCCACCGGCGGTCCGGACGTGGTCCGCCAGCTCTGGCCGATTGTCTATACGGTCACCCGCGGCGGGGCGCGGAAGGTCAGCGAGCATGAGCTCGGTGCCGTCGTCGAATCCGTGGTGGCCAGCCGCTCCGTGATGGGCAGGGAGGCCTGAGATGACGCAGCAGTTCTACGTTTCCCCCGAACAGATCATGAAGGACCGCGCCGATTTCGCGCGGAAGGGAATAGCACGGGGCCGCTCCGTCGTCGTTATCAGCTGTGCGGAGGGGATCGCGCTGGTGGCGGAAAATCCGTCCCCGTCGCTGCATAAGATCGGCGAGATCTATGACCGGATCGCCTTCGCCGCGGTCGGGAAGTACAACGAGTTTGAAAGCCTGCGGCAGGCCGGCGTGCGCTACGCGGATGTGCGCGGCTACTCCTACGACCGCGACGACGTCACGGCCCGCGGGCTGGCCAGCGTCTATGCGCAGAGCCTGGGCGCGGTGTTCACCGCCGAGCAGAAACCGTTCGAGGTGGAGCTGGCCGTGGCCGAGGTGGGGACCACTCAGGAACGTGACCACCTGTACCGGCTGACGTTCGACGGTTCGATTGCGGATGAATCGGGTTTCGTGGCGATGGGCGGCCAGGCCGACGCGGTGCAGGACGCGGTGGCAGCGGACTGGGACGCCGCCGCCAGCTTTGCGGACGCCATCCGTCTGGCCGTGGGTGCGCTGGCCGCGGGCCGGGACCCCGATCCGGGACTGACCTCGGGCAACCTGGAGGTTGCCGCGCTGGACCGGGATTCCGAGACCAACCGCGGCACGGTGCGCGCTTTCCGGCGGTACCCCGCCGCCGAGGTTGAGGCCCTGCTGGGCGGAAAGGCGGTCGGATAACGTGGACAAGCGGATATTTGGCATCGAGACGGAGTTCGGAATTGCCTACTCCAGCCCGAACTCCCGCCCGCTCTCCCCGGAGGAGGTGGCCCGCTATCTCTTCCGGAAGGTGGTGAGCTGGGGCCGGTCCTCCAATGTTTTCCTGACCAACGGATCGCGCCTGTACCTGGACGTCGGCTCGCACCCGGAATATGCGACGGCGGAGTGCGACGACGTAGCGCAGCTGATCGCCCACGACCGGGCCGGCCAGCTGATCCTGGACGACCTGGTCCGCGAGGCACAGGGCCGCCTGGAACTGGAGGGGTTCGACGGGAAGGTTTTCCTGTTCAAGAACAACACCGATTCGGCCGGCAATTCCTACGGCAGCCACGAGAATTACCTGATCCCGCGGCGCGGTGAGTTCACCCGACTGGCCGAGATCCTGATCCCGTTCCTGGTCACCCGCCAGCTGATTGCCGGCGCCGGCAAGGTCCTGGCCACCCCGCAAGGCTCCATCTTCGCCTTCTCCCAGCGGGCCGACCACATCTGGGAGGGTGTCTCCTCCGCGACCACCCGGTCCCGGCCCATCATCAACACCCGGGACGAGCCGCACGCGGACGCCGAGTTCTACCGCCGGCTGCACGTGATTGTAGGCGACTCCAGCATGTCCGAGACCACCACGCTGCTCAAGGTCGGGACCGTGGACCTGTTGCTGCGGATGGTGGAACAGGGCGTCATCATGCGGGACATGCGGATGGAGAACCCGATCCGCAGCATCCGCGAAATCTCCCACGACCTGACCGGCCGCCAGCTGGTCCGGCTGGCCAACGGCAGGGAACTGACGGCCCTGGCGATCCAGCAGGAGTTCTTCACCCGGGTCTCCGACTTCGTCGCGACGGCCGGGGCACACAACCCCCATGTCCCGCGCATCATGGAGCTGTGGGAGAGGACGCTGAACGCCATCGAGTCCCAGGACTACACCAGCATTGATACCGAGGTGGACTGGGCCATCAAGAAGAAACTGCTGGACAGCTACGGGCAGCGGCACGGACTGGAGCTCGATTCGCCCCGGATTGCCCAGCTGGACCTGGCCTACCATGACATCTCGCCCAGCCGGGGGCTCTTCAACATTCTGGAATCCCACGGGGCGGCCGCGCGGGTGGTGGACGACGTCGTCGTCAAGGCCGCGGTGGACGTGCCCCCGCAGACCACCCGGGCCAAACTGCGCGGGGACTTTGTCCGCCGGGCGCAGGAAGCCGGCCGTGACTACACCGTGGACTGGGTGCATCTGAAGCTGAACGACCGTGCGCATCAGACCATTCTGTGCAAGGACCCGTTCCGCAGCGAGGATGATCGCGTTGACGCCCTGATTGCGTCCATCGAGGGCTGACCGCGACACTGGGTTTTCCGGAAAAGGACAGTGAATTCACAGACTCACCGGCTAAGCTGGTTGGGGCCAAGTGCAGTACCGCCGCACTCCCGGTCCGACCAAGCCATCGACGAAAGTGTTTCTGTGCGCCGAATTCTTGCAATACTACTTCCCGCGCTGCTGCTCCTGACCGCCTGCAGCGGCGGCAGTTCCACGGCCAACAGCTCGGCGTCGTCGAGCCCTTCGGTGAGCGTGCCCGCCTCCCACGCGGAAGACTTGGCCTCGGTCAAGGTAACCCCCGGCGACAAGGGCGTGGCGCCCAAGGTGGACTTCACGAAGCCTCTGAAGGTCAGCGCCGAGTCCATCCGGGTTGTCACCGAGGGCAGCGGAGCCAAGGTCACCGATGGCCAGTCCGTGACGTTGCGCGAGGTCGCGGTGAACGCCGAGAACGGCAGCGTCCTGGGCGACAACTACAAGGACAGTGCCGGACAGTCCTTCATCTTCGACTCCAAGTTCCAGCAGCAGTACCCGCTGGTCTACAGCGCCTTCGTGGGCGCGAAGGTCGGCTCGCAGATTGCCTACGCGGTCCCCGGAACCCCGGCGGTCGCCGGCAGCACGGCTTCCCCCACGCAGCCGGCACAGCCCGCACAGCCGGCCCAGCTGGTCATCTACCAGATCGAATCCGCCAAGGACGCACCGAAGCTGCTGTCCAAGGATGATGTGGACAAACTGGATAAGGCCGGCAACCTGCCCACCGTGACCTTCGACCCCAAGGGCGTCCCCAGCGTTAATATCCCCAAGAAGGATGCTCCGGCCGACCTGGCCGTCAAGGTCCTCAGCGAGGGCACGGGCGATGCCCTGAAGGACACGGATACCATCACGGCCAACTACACCGGGTGGACGTGGGCCGACGGCAAGAAGTTCGATTCCAGCTATGACAAGGGCACGCCGATCACCACAGCCCTGAATCAGGTCATTCCCGGCTGGACCAAGGGTCTGACCGGGCAGAAGGTCGGCTCCAAGGTGATGCTGGTGATTCCGTCCAGCCTGGCGTACGGGGACAGCGCCTCCAGTGGCCAGCCCGCCGGCCCACTGGTCTTCGTCATCGACATTCAAGCCAAGAAGTAGCAACCGGTTCCTGGCCGCGCACTGCCAACGGCCATCGGGTAAAGTTTGCTACGGAAAATCCCGCCTAACTGAGGAGCAAATATGTCTTTTGGACAGCGAGAGTACGACCGCCAGAAGCCGGAAATTGATTTCCCCGACCACCCGGTTCCGGCCGAACTGGTGATTGAGGACCTGATCGAGGGCACCGGCACCGAGGCCCAGGCCGGCACCACCGTGTCCGCGCATTACGTGGGCGTGGCGTTCTCCACCGGCGAGGAGTTCGACTCCTCCTGGGGCCGCGGAGCACCGCTCGACTTCCAGGTGGGCGTGGGTCAGGTCATTCAGGGCTGGGACCAGGGACTGCTGGGCATGAAGGTCGGCGGACGCCGCCGGCTGGAAATCCCCTCCGAGCTTGCCTACGGGGAGCGAGGTGCCGGTGGCGCCATCGGCCCGAATGAGGCACTGATCTTCGTCGTCGACCTGGTCGGCGTGCGCGGGTAGCAAGCATGAAGGAAGCGGCCCCGGCGGATTTATCCCCCGGGGCCGCTTCCTTGCCACGGCCGGCCTCCGGAGTGCCTCCCGGTGATCGACTAAGGGCCGCAAGGCCCGCGCCGAGATCCGGCTAGTCTGCCGGTCTCTGCCGCGGGCGCTGGCACAAGCGGTAATCGCCAACGGCGCCGACGACCACGTGAGCCAAGAGAAGCACGACCGAAAGCAACAGTCCGAACACGGAATTGGCGAACGCGAGAAGGAAGCCCGAAGCGTCGCCAATCGGGTCGTGGCCGTTAGTCGGTTGCTGCGGCAGCAGACCCACGAGAATCGTAGTGAAGAACAGCCCCAGACTCACCAGGGCGGATATGAGGAAAAACTTCGGCCGTGGGCTGTGTCGTCGCGCGACCAGCAGTAACAAATAAACCCCGATGATGCCTATTGGCAGAACAAAGAACGGTATGGAACTCATTAAGATCGTGCTTGCGTTGTTCGCCATGGGCTCCGGTTCCGTTTGGTCTTCCGCCCGGGTGCTGCGGCCTCCGTCTGACAGCGTACTCGTGATCGATCAGGGGCCGTCAGGCCCGCTTGGAGATCCGGCGCGTGACGGTCGGGGGTCTCTACCCAGTCTCCTGCGGACTCCATCGAGCATCGGTCGTGCTCGGTCCAGGTTGATCACCGAAAACTGACCGCTCCTGACCACTTATTAATCTGACCCGCCGTCAGAACTGACGACACGCCGGATGTAGACGACCACGAGCGGCCAAAGGTGGTCAGTTCTGGAAGCCGGTACCTCACCGGGCGGATGGCTGGAGACCCGTCGCCGGTGGAATCTATCGACCACCGGAATGGCCGCCAATCCGGGGATCCTGTCCGGGGGATAGTAACGTGGCGGTGTGTCTGCTTCCACCACTGAACGTCTGCTGAATCTTGTCATCGCGCTGCTGGGCTCCCGGTACGGGCGCACCCGCGCTTTCCTGCGCACCCGGGTCCAGGGTTACGACCCGGCCGCTTCGGATGAGGCGTTCGGCCGGATGTTCGAGCGGGACAAGGTCTACCTCAAGCGCCTGGGCATCCCCATCATCACCGAAAAAGAGGTGCACACAGAGGGGGAGAACGCCTGGAGGTACCGGATCCGGCCGCAGGACTACCGGCTTCCGGAGATTCCGCTGGATGCCGCCGGTGCCGCCGTGCTGTCCCTGGCCGCGCGGGTCTGGGAACAGGCTTCGCTGGGCTCGGCGGCCGCTCGGGCGCTGCGCAAGCTGGAGACGGTGACGGGTCTGGAGTCCGGCGACGGCGCAGGGATGGTAGAGGCGCGGATCCGCACCAAGGAACCCGCTTTCGACGCACTGTGGGACGCCCTGCTCAACCATCATTGCGTCAGCTTCTCCTACCGCAACGCGCAGCGGACCGAAACGGCGGTGCGGCAGGTGGAACCCTGGGGGCTCGGCAACAAATACGGCCAGTGGTACCTCAGCGGCAAAGACCTGGAGCGCGGCGAGCAGCGCCTGTTCCGGCTGTCCCGGATAGCGGGCGACGTCAGTGTCAATACCCGGGGCACCTGCGTGCCGCCGGCGGACTACGATATTGGGTCCGCGCTGGACCAGCTCGGTACCGGCCCGCTGAGCGAGGCCGTCGTGGAGGTCCCCGAGGGCAGGGCTCAGCTGCTCCGGGACACGGCTACGGATGTGGGGCCCGCGGGGCGCCCGGGCTGGGACCGGCTGACCGTCCCGTATCGCGAGCCGGAAATGCTCGCCGACGATCTGGCCTCACTGGGGGCCGCCGTCGTCGTGGTTTCACCGGAAGCGCTCCGCAATGATGTGCTGCGCCGGCTTGTCGGCGCCCGTGAAGCCACCGGGAGGTCCGTCCCCGAGGCGGATTTCCGTATCCGGATGCCCCCGCACGGGCCAAAGATGACCACCGAGGACAGGCTGCGGCGGTTGCTGGATCTGGTTCCGTTCCTGGTGCGGAACCCCGGGATTGAGGCCGTGGAGGTGGCCAGGGAATTCGACATCAGCCGGAAGCAGCTTGAGGAGGACTTTGCGCTGCTCACGGTCTGCGGGCTGCCCGGCTACCTGCACGGGGATCTGATCGACATCCGCTGGGATGAGGGCGCCGTCTTCATCCGGGACGCGGAGGAGCTGGCCAAACCGCTGCGGCTGACCCAGGAGGAGGCCGCTGCGCTGCTGGTGGGACTGGAATCGCTGCAGTCGCTGCCCGATGCCGCCGGACGCGCGGCGCTGGATTCCGTTCTGGCGGACGTTCGGAAGGTTGCCGGCCACGACGCCTGGGTCGCCGACGTGGTGGAGGCGCGGATTGCCCCCGATGCCAGCCTGGAGACGCTCGCGCTGCTGCAGCGGGCCGTCACCGACCGGACCTGCGTGCGGATCCGCTACTTTGTGCGGCAGCGGGACGAAGCCAG
>JBBRKU010000109.1:0-6744 GCA_038231735.1 Actinomycetales bacterium
AGAGAAGGATCCCCGATCCGGCTGCACCGATTATGCGGAAGAAGAAGTCCGATTCCCGCGCGGCGCTTGGGTTCCTCACCCCCAGCGCCGTAGGGATGACCGTGTTCATCCTCTTCCCGACCATCCGGGCGGTCGCCACCAGCTTCTTCAACTGGCCGACCTTTGGCGACATCTCCTTCGCCGGGCTGGGCAACTACCGTAATTTGTTCGCACCCGGCAGCCAATTCCCGGCCGCCTTGGTTAACACCCTCGTCTTCACGCTTCTGGTAGTGCCCATCAACCTCGTTCTGACCCTGTCCACCGCCTTTTGGGTTTCCAACAGCCGGTTCAGCCGCCTGTACCGGGTCCTGTTTTTCCTTCCGGTCGTCACCCCCACGGTTGCAACCGCCGTGATCTGGAAACTGATCTACCAGCCCAACGGCCTGGTCGACTCCACCATGCAGAGCCTGTTCGGGATCCACCTTCCAAACCTCTTGGGCGACAGCAGCACGGCCCTGATGGCCGTCGTCGTCGTCATCATCTGGCAGGGCTTTGGCTACAACATGCTCATCTTCTCCGCCGCCATCGACCAACTGCCCCAGGACATCATCGACGCATCCATGCTCGACGGCGCCCACGGCCTGACACAACTGCTGCGCATCAAACTGCCGCTCCTGACACCGGCCATCTTCTTTGCCTCCACCGTCACCATGATTTCGGCCTTCCAAATGTTCTCCGAACCATTCGTCATGACCGCCGGAGGGCCCGGAACGTCCACCGTCACCGTCGTGATGAACGTCTACCAAACCGCTTTCCAGGGCGGCGAGCTCGGCTCCGCCGCCGCACCGGCCATCATCCTCTTTGTCCTAATCCTCGTTGTCACCATGATCCAGTGGCTGGGACAAAAGAAATGGGTACATTATGACCAGTAGTCAGCTCCAGTCTCCATCCCGCCGGCAGTCCGCCCAGGCCGTCCAGGCATCGGCCCGCAAGAACAAGCCGCGGTTTCGGCCGCTGAAAGTGACCAGTGAAGTGGTGCTTGGCGTGGTGGTCCTCGCCTTCCTTTTCCCCATCATTTTCACGTTCTTCTCAGCACTGAAGCCCAATGGGGAGATCTTCGCCCAGCCGCCATCCTTGATCGGCTCGGAAATACGGTGGCAGAACTTCGTGGAGGTCTTCAACTACACGCCGTTCTTGCGATTCATCGTCAATGGCCTGATCATCTCCATATCCGCCACCATCATAGTAGTGGCGGTGTCCTCGCTGGCGGCCTACAGCTTCGGCATCCTCAAGTGGCGGGGCCGCGACAAGTACATGCTCCTGTATCTGGCCACGATGATGATCCCCCAGGAAGTCCTTGTCATCCCCATGTTCCTGCTGATGCAAAAGTTCGGCTGGATCAACACTTGGCAGGCGCTGATCCTGCCATGGGCCTTCGGCGCCTTCGGGGCGTTCCTGCTGCGACAGTTCTTCATCAACATCCCCTACGAGCTCGTGGAGGCCTCCCGCATGGACGGCTGCAGCCAATGGGGCACCTTTACCCGGATCATCCTGCCCCTGGCCAAACCGTCGCTGGCCGTATTGGCTGTGTGGACGTTCATCACCTTCTGGAACAGCTTCCTGTGGCCGTTGATCGTGGTCAACGATGTCAACCAACTGGGCAACGTCTCCCTGGGCCTGCAAACATTCTTCGGCGAACACGGAAGCTCCTGGAATCTGGTCATGGCGGCGTCCGTGATCGCCATCCTGCCCACGCTCATCCTGGTTATCGCACTCCAAAAGCACCTGGTCAAGGGCATTGCGACCGTCGGCCTCGCCGGACGCTAACAGCCCTCCTCCTACAAGAAGGCAACAATGATTAATTTCGAGGATCGTGTTGGTCCCGACTTTGGCGCCAACGCGCCAAACTACCCGGAGTGGGAATTTCCGCAATGGCTTGAAGACGCAAAATTTGGCATCTTTGTGCACTGGGGCCTGTATTCTGTGCCGGCCTGGGCCGAGGTGGGCAATGCGCCGATGCCGGTGGAGGACGCCTACCGCGACCACCATTACGCCGAGTGGTACGGCAACACCGTCCGCCTGGAGGGCAGCAGTGCCCAGAAATACCAGCGGTCCACCTTTGGTGCCGGCAGCAGCTACGAAGACTTGGCCGATGTATGGAAAGCAGAGTCGTTCGACGCAGCTGGCTGCATTGACCTCTTCCGCCGCGCCGGAGCCAAATACGTGGTGCCCACCACCAAGCACCACGACGGGTTTTGCCTGTGGAACACGGACACGACACCCTTCAACAGTGCCGTTCGCGGCCCCAGGCGTGACCTGGTCGAGGAATTCGCCACGGCGTCGCGGGCCGCCGGGCTGAGATTTGGCTGCTACTTTTCCGGCGCCCTGGACTGGCACGTCAGCGACTTCCGGGCCATCAACTCTGATCCCGACATCTTCAGGCTGCGCCGCAATGACGAGAACTTTGCCCGGTACGCGCATGCACAGGCAGCTGAGCTCATCCAGCGCTTTTCCCCCGACATCTTGTGGAATGACATTGAATGGCCGGATGCCGGCAAGTCGGATGCAGAATTCGGCGTGGCAGCACTATTCCGTCAATACCAGAAAGCTGTGCCTGGTGGAATCGTCAACGACCGCTGGGGCGTGCGCTCCCATGGCTACCTGACCCGCGAGTACAGCGACATCGGCGGGCTCACCGACCAGCCTTGGGAAAGCTGCCGCGGCCTGGGCCGCTCGTTTGGCTTCAATCAACAAGAAACCGACGCCGATGTCCTCAGCGTGGCGGAGCTGGTCCACCACCTGGTCTCCGTTGTCTCACGCAATGGCAACTTCCTACTCAACATTGGCCTGGCCGCTGACGGAACCGTACCCGAACGCTACCGCCAACGACTGCTTGGCCTGGGCCAATGGTTGAGCGTCAATGGCGAAGCCATTTACGGCACCCGGCCCTGGCAGGGGACCATGGCGCCGGAACAACACGCGCACTATGCAGTGACGGTCGGGGCCGGCGCCAGCTACCTGTCGGTCCTCACCCCCGGAGCCGAGCTTCCCCCGGCGCCACTGGACACCTCCGGTGGCGTATGGCTGGGTGCGGCGGAGAACGGCACCGGCGGCGTCCGAGTGCCGGCAGCCCTGGCCGCCGAGCCCGTGGCGGTGCTGCTCATTCCGCACCCGGCTTCCGGAGAAGCACCGGCATGAGCGAAACATGGATTGGGGTGGACATTGGCGGCACCAAGATCGCTGCGGGGATAATTGACGGGGAAGGGGCGGTGCTGGCGCGTTCGCAGCGCCCCACGCCCCACGGTGAGGTGGCTATTGCCGACGCCGTGGCCCGGCTGGTCCTTCAGCTTTCGCCCAACGTCTCCGGGACCTTGGTAGGAATTGCCGTCCCAGGTTACGTGTCGATCGACCACAGAACTGTGTCCTACGCGGCCAACCTGGAACTTGAAAACACGAAGTTGGCTGACCTGATCGAGGCCAGGCTCGACGTCGCGTGCCTGGTCATTAACGACGCCAACGCCGCGTTGTGGGCAGAGCACAAGTTTGGGGCGGCTCGGAACATCCGGGACGTGGCGATGGTGACGGTGGGAACTGGAATCGGCGGCGGCCTGCTGGTGAATGGCAAATTGGTCTTAGGAGCGCACGGTTGGGCCGGGGAAATCGGCCACATGGTGGTCGAGCCGGGCGGGCGCCCCTGCGGCTGCGGCAGCCGCGGCTGCCTGGACCGGTATGCCAGCGGCAGCACCTTGGCCACCGAGGCCCGGACAAGCGAAGACTTTGCCGTTATCGCCCACTGGCTCGGGTTTGGCCTGAGCCAGGTCTCCATGCTGTTGGATCCGGACCTCATTGTGCTCGGTGGGGGAGTCAGCGCGGCCGGTGCCGCCTTGGCCGAACCCACCCGGGAGCGCCTCGCCCAACTGCTGGCGGAGCACGGGCGCGATTCCACACCCCAGGTGGTCCCCGCCCAGCTGGGGCCCGACGCAGGGTTCATTGGGGCGGCCGCCTACGCCGCGGACCACGTCGGCAAACGCGGGTTGGACGGCGTCGGCGCCAACGCCGGCTAGCAAAACCACAAGACTTTTCGATTGGAGAACACCGTGAGGAAGCCCAACGTTGTAATTGTCCTGGCGGACGACCTTGGCTGGGGTGACCTGTCGTGTTACGGGGCCACGCGAATCCACACGCCGAACCTTGACGCCCTGGCCGCGCGAGGCGTCCGCTTCACCGATTCACATGCGTCGTCCGCCGTCTGCACTCCGAGCCGGTACAGCCTGATGACGGGGTCCTACCCGTGGCGGAGCCCGTTGAAGAGCGGAGTTCTGGGCGGCCTTGACCCGGCCATCATTGCGGCCGATGCGCCAACGCTGCCGCGGGACTTCCACGACGCCGGGTACCGCACCGGGGCGTTTGGAAAGTGGCACCTGGGCCTGGGGTGGACCGGCCTGGACGGCTCCACCCGGGATGCCTTCAGCCACGGCTTTGCCGCCGAGATGCAAGGTCACGGGCGGGACATTGACTACACCGTCCCGTTCCTGGGCGGGCCTACGGCGCTGGGCTTTGAAACGTACTTTGGCATTGCCGGGTCCTTGGACATGCCACCGTACTGCTTCCTCGACCAGGACAAAGCAGTCGGAGTACCGCTGGAGGAAAAAACGGAGCTGGTCACCTCCCAACGCCCTGGGCTCCAGAGCCCGGGGTGGCAGGACGACGCCGTCGACACGACGGTGGTTGCGCGGGCCGCTGAGTGGATTCGCTCCCAATGCCGCGGCGGGGAACCGTTCTTCGCCTACGTGGCCACGGCCGCCCCGCACCGCCCCTGCGTGCCCCCGGAATTTGTCCGCGGGGCCACCGAGGCAGGCCCCCGCGGTGACGGGGTTGCGCTGGTCGACTGGATGGTTGGGGAGTTGGTCTGCGCCCTGGGCGAGGACATTGAGAACACTGTCTTCGTGTTCACCTCGGACAACGGGGCACCCACCATGTACCCGGACGATGGCGACGTCGTCGTCCACCGGCCCAACGGGCACTGGCGGGGTCAAAAGGCGGACGCCTGGGAGGCCGGGCACCGCGTGCCGCTCATTGTGGCAGGCCCCGGCATAGCCGCCAACATGGTCTGTGACGAACTGGTGAGCCTGATGGACATCCGTGCCACGCTGGCTGAAGCCACAGCCGACCCTGCGGAAGCCGACGGCGGGACCGGGGGACTGTGGACGGCTGGCGACGGGGCGTCCTTTGCATCCCTGCTGCACCGTGAACCGGCTGGTGCCGGCGCTGCGCGGGTGTTGGGCCACCAGGCATACGACGGCACCTTGGTGCTGCGCAGCGGGTCCGGGAAGGCCATCTTTGGGACCGGCTCGGGCGGCTTTTCCGAACCAGTTGGCAAACCCGACGACACCGGGCACGGGCCCGGACAGTTCTTCGACCTGGCCGATGATCCGACGGAGACAACAAACTTGTGGCCCAACAGGACAGGCCAGGCCCTGGACATGATTGAAACATTTGAACGCACCACTGGCTTCATTCGAGGAACACGATGACTGAACGAACCACCACCCCACGCCCCGACTCCTCCGAGGTGTGGTGCCCGCCCCTGGCACCGCTGGCCGAGGGCGGACTGGCCCGGCCGCGTATCGGCATCGCCGGAATCTCCATTGAATCCAGCACGTTCTCCCCGCACATTAGCGGTACGAAGGCGTTCACGGTGCGCCGCGGCGCGGAACTCCTGGCCTACTACCCGTTCCTGGATGAAGGACGCGAACTGCGCGCCGCGGCCGAATGGGTGCCGGTCATGCACGCCCGGTCCCTGCCTGGAGGCGCCGTGGACCCGGAACTGTACGTCGCGTTCCGCGACGAGATCGTTGAGCAAATCCGCGACGCCGGACCCCTGGACGCCTTGTTCTTCGACATCCACGGCGCCATGAGCGTGGTGGGCATGCAGGACGCCGAAGGCGACCTTGCCCGCCACGTGCGCCAGGCCCTCGGCGACGCCGCCCTGGTCTCCGCCTCGATGGACCTGCACGGCAACGTCTCCTTCGAGCTGCTGGAAAACGTGGACCTGATCACCTGCTACCGCATGGCCCCGCACGAGGACGCCATGAACACGAAGGAACGCGCCGTTTTCAACCTGCTGGGCAGGCTGCGTGCCTCGACGGGCGCGGATGTCCACAAACGCCGCCCGTTGAAGGCCTGGGTGCCGGTTCCCGTGCTGCTGCCGGGTGAAAAGACGAGCACCCGGATAGAACCGGCCAAGGGCATCTACGACGAAATTCCGGCCGTCACCGAGCTCGACGGCGTCCTAGACGCGGCCATTTGGGTTGGCTATGCCTGGGCGGACGAGCCCCGGTGCCAGGCGTACGTCGTGGTGACCGGCGACGACGAAACGGTGATCCGGCGCGAAGCCGAACGGCTGGGGCGCCTCTACTGGGACGCGCGGGCCGACTTTGCGTTCGTCGCCGAAACGGCAACGCTGAAGGACGGGATCGCGGCCGCGATCGCCCCGGACGCCCCTCGCCCCTACTTCCTCTCCGACACGGGCGACAACCCGACGGCCGGAGGTGCGGGGGACGTGACGTGGACGCTGGCGCAGCTGCTGGCCAGCGAAGCCCTTGCCGCCGCCAATGTGCGGCTGGTGCACGCCTCCATTTTTGACGCCGGAGCCGTGGCACACGCAGTCGCGGCAGGGGTTGGGGGTGCCGTGGACATGAAGGCCGGCGCCCGCATAGACCACAACGCCCACGGCCCGGTCAGGCTGCGCGGCACCGTCTACTC
>JBBRKU010000110.1:0-6727 GCA_038231735.1 Actinomycetales bacterium
CCGCGGGCCATCGCCGGCAGCATCAGCGACTTCCCTATTGTCTTCCTGGCGGTGTCATCGGACAAGCCGCTCAGCGTGCTGAATGCGGATCTGCAGCGCCTGGCGGTCCCCAAGCTGACTAAAATCGACGGCGTTCGCGGCGCGGATGTGACCGGGGCGAATTCGCAGCACATCGCAATCCTGCCGGATCCGGCCAAGCTGGCCGCGGCCGGCGCCGGGTTGACCGCCATCAGCGACGCTCTGAAGAACAACGGCTCGCTGGTGCCAGCCGGGTCCCTGACGGAGGCGGGCAAGTCATTGTCCCTGCAGATCGGCAGCCCGGTGGACTCGTTGGACGCGATCAAGTCGCTGCCGCTGGGCGGAACGAAGCTGACCGCCGGGTCACCGGCGCCGACCATCGGGGACGTGGCCAGCGTTGCCCTGGCGGACGATCCGGCCACCTCGATCACGCGCACCAACGGCCAGCCTACGCTGGCGCTGTCCGTGACGAAGAAGCCCGAAGCGGACACCGTGACGCTCTCGCACCAGATCCAGGCCGAGCTGCCGGACATCCAGGCGGCGCTGGGCTCCAACGCCAAGTTCACCACGGTGCTGGACCAGGCGCCGTTCATCGAGAAATCCATCCGCGACCTCACCACGGAGGGTCTGCTGGGACTGGGCTTCGCCGTCGTCGTCATTTTGCTGTTCCTGCTCTCCGTCCGCTCCACGCTGGTGACGGCGATTTCCATTCCGCTCTCGCTGCTGATCACGTTCATCGCGCTGTGGACCACCAAGTATTCGCTGAACATCCTGACCCTCGGCGCGCTGACCATCGCGATCGGCCGGGTAGTGGATGACTCGATTGTGGTCATTGAGAACATCAAGCGGCATCTGAGCTACGGCGAGGACAAACGCAGCGCCATCCTGTCCGCCATCCGCGAGGTGGCCGGTGCGGTGACGGCGTCGACGCTGACCACGGTGGCGGTGTTCCTGCCGATCGCCTTCGTGGGCAACATTGCGGGCGAGCTGTTCCGGCCCTTCGCGCTCACCGTGACGATTGCGCTGCTGGCCTCGCTGGCGGTGTCGCTGACGATTGTGCCGGTGCTTGCCTACTGGTTCCTGAAGTCGCCGGCGGCGGGGGTCTCTGGTACCGCGGCGGGGCCGACGGCGGACACCGCGGCGGGTGCTGCCGGAACCGCCCTGACGGGCCGGGCTCTGTTGGCCGCCGTGGAGGAGAAGGAACGCAGCAGCTGGCTGCAGCGCGGCTACCTTCCGGTGCTGGCCAAGACCCAGAAGCACCCGGTCATCACCCTGCTGGCCGGTGCGATCATTCTGGCCGCCACGCTGGCCATGACCCCGCTGCTGCCGACCAATCTCCTGGGCAATTCCGGGCAGAACAGCCTGACCGTCAGGCAGACGCTGCCACCGGGCACCAGCCTGGACGCCACCGCGGCGGCGGCCGGCAAGGTTGAGGCGCAGCTGAAGCAGGTGGACGGCGTCAAGGACGTCCAGGTGACCATTGGCAACTCCACCAGCGGATTCTCCGCACTGTTCTCGGCCGGCGCCTCCGGCGCCCAGTTCCAGGTGGTGACGGACGAGAAGGCCAACCAGAGCAAACTCCTGGACAGCGTCCGGGGCGCCCTGGCCAAGATCACCGACGCGGGCACTCTCGGCGTCAGCTCGTCCTCGGGCGGTTTCGGCACCTCCAGCACGGTGGACATCAATATCAGCGCCGCCAGCTCGGCGGACCTGCAGACCGCCAGCGACGCGGTCAGCAAGGCTATGCAGGGACTGAACGGCGCCGGGGACATTTCCAGCAACCTCTCCACCGCTCAGCCCGTGGTCCAGGTCAGCGTGGACCGCGCTAAGGCCGTTTCAGCCGGACTCAACGAGCAGCAGGTGGCTGGCATTCTGGCCGCCACCATCAGCCCCATCCCCGCCGGTACCGTCCGGATCGACACGAACGACTACAAGGTGCAGATCGGCAAGGGCACGCAGTTCGGCAGCATCGATGCCCTGCGCAGCGCACCGATTCCGACGGCGGCCGGGCCCGTTCCGCTGTCCAGCATTGCCAAAATTGAGCAGGTGGCTGTACCACAGTCCATCACCAGCTCGAACGGCCAGCGCAGCGCGCGCGTCTCCATCACCCCGACCGGCAACAACCTGGGAACGCTGAGCACGGATGTGCAGAAGCGCCTGGCGTCCGCGACGCTGCCCGCCGGAGCAACGGCCGTCGTCGGGGGCGCCACCACGCAGCAGGCCGACTCGTTCAGCCAGCTCGGACTCGCCATGCTGGCGGCCATCGCGATCGTCTACATCATCATGGTCGCGGCCTTCAAGTCCCTGCTGCAGCCGCTGATCCTGCTGGTCTCCATCCCGTTCGCGGCCACCGGAGCCATCGGCCTGCTGCTGGTGACCCGGGTGCCCCTTGGCCTGCCATCGCTGATCGGCATGCTGATGCTGGTCGGCATCGTAGTGACGAACGCCATCGTGCTGATCGACCTCATCAACCAGTACCGCCGGCCCGCAGGCGACCGGCCGGCGATGAACCTGGCGGATGCGATCGAACACGGTGCCCGGCAGCGTCTGCGGCCGATCCTGATGACGGCATTGGCCACCATTTTCGCCCTGACACCGATGGCTTTGGGCGTTACCGGCGGCGGTGGATTCATCTCCCAGCCGCTGGCCATCGTCGTCGTCGGCGGACTGGTCTCCTCCACCGCGCTGACGCTGGTCCTTGTCCCGGTGCTGTACCGGCTGGTCGAGGGCGGCCGAGAACGGCGCCAGCTGCTCAAGGCGCTGCAGCAGGTGTACTCCCCCGCACCCGGTGCCTGGAAAGAGCCGATGGTCAGCGCCGCTCGCACCTCCCGCACGGAAGACGTCGGGGATACCTCCGGAAGGGAAACGGGCGGACATTCCAGCCACGACTCTGGCAGCTCCGCCTCGCAGGACTGGACCACGGGCGCCATCCCCAAGATCCGTGGACGTCGCGCCGCGAACTAAGCGCCACGCAAAGACCCCGCAGTAAGTGCAGGAAACCCGTGTTTTTCGGGCACTTACTGCGGGGCAGTTGCCGGGCGCTGGGGACGCCTGTGGACAACGTCTTCCGTCGTCGCCATCTTTGCCATGATGGGCAGATGCCCCGGCCCCTCGTATTGCCGCCACCTTTGGATTCCCGACCCTTCAATGTCGAGGAGGCCCGCGCTGCCGGCGTCAGGGCAGGCAGTCTGCGGAACCCTCACCTTGACCGGCCGAGTCGTGGCATCAGAATTCCCGGAACCGACGACCCGGTGCCGGTGGCAGAGATGGCGAGAGCGTACTCCCGGGTCTCGCCCTCGTCTGCTGCATCCCATGCCACCGCGTTCGCCGTCTGGGACATGCCAGGCTTCCTCCCCGTACTGGGCCGTCCAGGGATCCATGTTTCGCGGCGCGCCGGCAGAACCATGCCCCGGCGAAGAGGCGCGATCGGCCACGAAACGAACCTTCTCGATGACGAGGTGTGCTGCGTCGATGGCTTCTGGATCACAACCAGGCTCCGAACCTGGCTGGATATTTCACGTCGGATGAGCATCGATGAACTGTCGGTGGTGGCGGACCATCTGCTGCGCGTCCCGCGACCAGATCTGGAAGGACGATCCGAACCCTACGCCACGCATGCTGACCTGGCGGACATGCTTGATCGCCACAAGGGAACCCCCGGCATCCGCAAGGCCAGGCTTGCCCTCGAGGCATCCCGCGTCGGTACGGATTCGGGCCCGGAAACACGCCTGCGGTTGGCTGTCCTTCGGGCAGGGCTGCCTGAACCGGTGCTCAACCAATTCGTCGAGTTGGCGCCCGGAATCAGCCGGCAGCCAGATATGGCATTTGTGGAATTCCTTGTCGCCACGGAGTATGAAGGCGCTGGACACTCCTCGCCGGATCAAATCGTCCGCGATATCAGCTGTGAAGAGGATTTCAGCCAAGCTGGCTGGATCCAGGTGAGAATCTCCAAACGTCACATGGCCGACGATGCCAAACCCGCCGTCGGCAAGATCCGCGCTGCCCTCGTCAGCCGGGGCTGGTCGGCCTTCCCCCAACTGCCCCGCAGATAGTGCACGAAAACGCGCGGGAATCTGCAGTTAGTGCGGGGTAGTTGGGAGGGTGGGCCAAACGCCGCTGGCTCATTACCGATTGCATCCACTTTACCGATTGCATCCTGGACTGCGGCGGAGGACGCTGGGATCAGATCGGGAACAAACCCGGTTCCGGTCCCGTTGGGGTGTATATTAGATGCAAACGCATATATATTAGAGGCATGAGGAATGCCGGACCGGAGAGGACCTGCCGTGCAGATAGGCCTATTCAGTGTTGGTGACGTTACAACTGATCCCACCAACAACAGCACCCCCAGCGAGCATGAGCGGATTAAGGCGATACTCACCATCGCCAAGCACGCCGAGGAAGTGGGGCTGGATGTTTTCGCCACCGGGGAGCACCACAACCCGCCCTTCGTGCCTAGTTCCCCGACGACGATGCTGGGGTATCTGGCCGCGCAGACGGAACGGATCATCCTTTCCACCTCGACAACCTTGATCACCACCAATGACCCGGTGAAGATTGCCGAGGACTTTGCCATGCTGCAGCACGTTTCCGACGGCCGCATGGACGTGATGCTCGGCCGCGGCAACACCGCCCCGGTCTACCCCTGGTTCGGCCGGAACATCCAGGACAGCGTGGAGCTGTCCATCGAGAACTATGCGCTGCTACGCCGCCTCTGGGATGAGGACGTCGTGAACTGGGAGGGGAAATACCGCACCCCGCTGCATGGGTTCACCTCCACGCCCAGGCCGTTGGACGGCGTCGCACCCTTCGTCTGGCACGGCTCCATCCGAACGCAGCAGATCGCGGAAAT
Source organism: Actinomycetales bacterium (assembly GCA_038231735.1). GTDB lineage: Bacteria > Actinomycetota > Actinomycetes > Actinomycetales > Micrococcaceae > Arthrobacter_M. The sequence goes on from JBBRKU010000110.1 coordinate 4,871, forward strand.
CGCCGCCTATTACGGCGACGGCTTCTTCGCGAACAACATCTTCTGGCCCAAGGAGCACTACCAGCAGCTGATCAGCCTTTACCGCGAGCGCTATGAGCACTACGGGCACGGCCAAGCCGATCAGGCGATTGTGGGCCTTGGCGGCCAGTTCTTCATGCGCCGCAATTCCCAGGATGCCGTCCGCGAGTTCCGGCCGTATTTCGACAACGCCCCGGTGTACGGTCATGGGCCCTCGCTGGAGGACTTCACCTCGCAGACGCCGCTGACCGTCGGCAGCCCGCAGGAAGTCATCGAAAAGACCCTGTCCTTCCGCGAATACTTCGGTGACTACCAGCGCCAGCTGTTCCTGCTCGACCACGCCGGGCTGCCGCTGAAAACCGTGCTCGAACAGCTGGATCTCTTCGGCTCCGACGTGCTGCCGACGCTGCGCAAGGAATTTGCCGCCCGCAAGCCAGCCCATGTACCGGACGGCCCCACCTTCGCGGCCCGCAAGGCTGCCGCCCAGGACCGGGCAGCCCTCGGGCTCCCGGCGCACCAGACTCCGGCGCCGCAGACTCCGGCGCCGCAGGACTCCGCTCGCCAGCCCCAAACGGGGAGTGGCGGACAATGAGCCGCCCGGAGAGCCGCACGCGCTTGGCCGCCGAAGCCTGGGAATCACTCTTCCGGGCCCAGGTGACAGTGGCACGCAACCTGCAGGCGGATCCGGCGTTCAAACAGGTCACAATGCGCGAATACGACGTGCTCTTCAACCTCTCGCGCTGCCCGTCGGGCTGGCTGCGGCTGAACGAGCTGAACGACCATGTGCTGCTGTCCCAACCCAGCATCAGCCGGATGGTCGAACGGCTGGAACGCCAGGGCCTGGTCCAGCGCAAGACCGTGGAGGACGATCGCCGCGGCGTGCTGATCGGCCTCACCGAGGCCGGCCGGGACATGCAACGCGACATCGGCCGCGCGCACGTCCGGGACATTGACCAACTGGTTGGAACCGGACTTTCCGCCGAGGAACTGAAAACCCTGAAGAAGCTCACGGACAAACTGCGAGCCTCCGTCAACCGGACCGCCGCCGGACAGTAGTTCCGCGACGGACGCCTCGGCCGCGCAGCAGCGTCCGGCCGCACAGAACGGCCGCACCGTTCTATGCTGAATGCAACAACGGTTCGGGAGGGCCGCCGGGTTCGACGACGGCAGAGAAGAGCACAGAGTGAACGGTTTCCGCGCGGAAAACATGGCAGACCAGACCGGCCGCCATGTCCTGGTCACCGGCGCGAACAGCGGCCTGGGCTTTCAGGCCAGCCTCGCCCTGGCGGCCAAGGGCGCGCACGTGATTCTGGGCTGCCGGAGCCGGGAACGCGGCGAGGCGGCCGTGGCCAGAATTCGCGAAAATACCGGGACCACCAGCTGCGAGCTCCGGGAACTGGATCTGGCCAGCCTGGACTCCATCCGCCGCTTCGCCGCCGGATGGTCCGGTCCGCTGGACATCCTGATCAATAACGCCGGGCTGATGGCCACCACGCAGGCGACAACGGCTGACGGATTCGAGCAGCAGCTCGGCATCAACCACCTGGGCCATTTCGCCCTGAGCGGCCTGCTGCTGCCGTTCCGGCGCGAAGCCGAAGCCGCGCGGGTCTTCGTCGTATCCAGCATTGCGCATAAGCGCGGGGTCATCAATTTTGATGACCTGATGAGCCGGAGCCGGTACCGCCGCTGGACCGCGTACAGCCAAAGCAAGATCGCCAACCTCTACTTCGCGATGGAGTTTGCGCGCCGGTTGGAGGCACACGGTGAAGCGATTGTGGTGGCGGCGGCCCATCCGGGTCTGGCCAACACCAATCTTCCCGCCGGCATGGGGCGCGCTCC
>JBBRKU010000111.1:0-6714 GCA_038231735.1 Actinomycetales bacterium
ACAAGAAGCAGACCGGTGGGTCCGGCCAGTTTGCCAAGATCCAGATCGCGATCGAGCCGATGACTGTTGAAGAGGGCGTACTGTACGCCTTTGAAAACAAAGTCAGCGGTGGCCGCATCCCGCGCGAGTACATCCCCAGTGTTGACGCTGGAATCCAGGATGCGCTCAACGATGGTGTGCTGGCCGGTTACCCGGTTGTCGGCATCAAGGCCACGCTGCTTGATGGCGCGTTCCACGACGTTGACTCCTCGGAGATGGCGTTCAAGATCGCCGGCCGGATGGCTTTCAAGGAAGCCGCCCGCAAGGCGAATCCGGTTCTGCTCGAACCGCTGATGGAAGTTGAAGTCCGCACCCCTGAGGAATACATGGGTGAAGTTATCGGTGACCTCAACTCCCGCCGCGGCCAGATGCAGTCCATGGAGGATGCAAGTGGCGTGAAAGTCATTCGCGCCTTCGTTCCGCTGTCCGGAATGTTCGGATACATCGGTGACCTTCGGTCCAAGACCCAGGGACGCGCCGTGTACTCCATGCAGTTCAACAGCTATGCCGAGGTCCCGAAGGCAGTCGCCGACGAGATCATCCAGAAGGCCCGCGGCGAGTAGCAGCAGTTATGGTTGGCATCCTCGGCAGTACGCCGGCGGAGGATGCCAACCGCTACCCGCGGACTTCGGGCCAGACGCCTGGAGCCCGCAGCGGCCGGTAATTTCATCAAATCACAAGCCCCCAGTAGACTTGATAAGGTTTCAGTGACGAAATGCGTCCCTGAAAGTAAGTTTTCTGAAAAACGTTCTAGGAGGAACCCGTGGCCAAGGCAAAGTTCGAGCGGACTAAGCCGCACGTTAACATCGGTACGATTGGTCACGTTGACCATGGAAAGACCACGTTGACGGCTGCCATTTCCAAGGTGCTTTACGAAAAGTACCCCACGATCAACGAGCAGCGTGACTTCGCTTCCATCGACTCGGCTCCCGAGGAGAAGCAGCGCGGTATCACGATCAACATCTCCCATGTTGAGTACCAGACCGAGAAGCGTCACTATGCACACGTTGACGCTCCCGGCCACGCTGACTACATCAAGAACATGATCACCGGTGCCGCCCAGATGGACGGCGCAATCCTGGTGGTTGCCGCGACTGACGGTCCGATGGCCCAGACCCGCGAGCACGTTCTGCTGGCCCGCCAGGTTGGTGTCCCCTACCTGCTGGTCGCGCTGAACAAGTCCGACATGGTCGACGACGAAGAGCTCCTTGACCTGGTTGAAATGGAAGTTCGCGAGCTGCTCAGCTCGCAGGGCTTCGATGGTGACGAGGCTCCGGTTGTCCGCGTTTCCGGCCTGAAGGCCCTGGAAGGCGACCCGGTTTGGGTCAAGTCCGTTGAGGACCTGATGGACGCCGTCGACAACCACGTTCCGGACCCGATCCGCGACAAGGACAAGCCGTTCCTGATGCCGGTTGAAGATGTCTTCACCATCACAGGCCGCGGAACCGTTGTTACGGGCCGCGCCGAGCGCGGTACCCTCAAGATCAACTCGGAAGTTGAGATCGTCGGTATCCGCCCGGTCCAGAAGACGACCGTCACGGGTATCGAGATGTTCCACAAGCAGCTCGACGAGGCCTGGGCCGGCGAGAACTGTGGTCTGTTGCTGCGCGGTATCAAGCGCGAAGACGTAGAGCGTGGCCAGGTCATCGTCAAGCCGGGTTCCATCACCCCGCACACCGATTTCGAGGCCAACGTCTACATCCTGGCCAAGGATGAGGGTGGACGCCACAACCCGTTCTACTCGAACTACCGTCCGCAGTTCTACTTCCGCACCACGGACGTCACGGGTGTCATCACCCTGCCCGAGGGCACGGAAATGGTTATGCCTGGCGACAACACCGAAATGACTGTCGCGCTGATCCAGCCGATCGCCATGGAAGAGGGCCTCGGCTTCGCAATCCGCGAAGGCGGCCGCACCGTTGGTTCGGGCCGTGTCACCAAGATCGTCAAGTAGCACTGTTTAGTAGCACTGTTTAGCTGCTGATCGCCCAGAGGGCGTCCTATCACTTCGGTGGTGGGGCGCCCTTTTTGCGTCAGGCGCGCAGCCGGATCAGGTCCCGGAGCCAGTAGAAGGAATCCTTGGGTGTGCGCTTGAGCGTGTCAAAGTCCACGTGCACCAGGCCGAAGCGCTGCGAGTAGCCGGCCGCCCATTCGAAGTTGTCCAGCAGCGACCAGACATAGAAACCGCGCAGGTCCAGACCCTCCGCGGGACCCCCGGGCCGGACCGCGTCCAGCGCGGCGGCCAGATGGTCACCGATGTAACTGGAGCGTTCGCCGTCGGACACGCGGCCCCCGTCAGTAAGCTGGTCCGGATAGCTGGCCCCGTTCTCAGTGATGAAGACCGGTGGCAGGGCGCTGCCGTAGCGCTCGTGCATCTGCGTCAGGGCCACACCGAAGTGCTCCGGGGCCACCGGCCAGCCGAAGCCCGTCTGCGGGTACTCGGGCCACTGGTCCAGCCGGAATGGCAGTGAGCCCATCGCCTCGGCATGGTCGTCCGACATGACGGAATCCCCGGGACCGGCGGCGATTCGGGTGGGCGCGTAGTAGTTCAGCCCGTAGAAGTCCAGCGGTGCGTTGATGGTCTGCAGATCCGCGGTCGGCATTTCCATCAGCGGCTCGAAGATGGGTGCCAGGAATTCCGGCACCTCCGGATAACCGCCCAGCAGGACGGGATCCGCAAAGACCCGGTTGTGGATCAGGTCGAAGAGCTCGGCGAAGAGATTGTCCGCCAGGTTGCCCGCATCGGCGGGCACCACGGGTGTGTGGACATTGGTGATGCCGATGCCGCCACGCACACCGGCCGAGCGCAGCGCCTGAACCGCGAGGCCGTGGGCCAACAGCTGGTGGTGGGCGGCGCTCAGGCCCTCAAAGAGCAGCGCTTTTCCCGGCGCATGGATGCCCAGGCCGTAGCCGCTGAGCGTCACCGAGGCGGGCTCGTTCACGGTGACCCATTTCTCCACGCGGTCACCGAGCGCGTGCCCCGCCAGGGCTGCGTATTCACCGAACCGCTCGGCGGTGTGGCGGTTCAGCCAGCCGCCGGCACGCTCCAGGGGCAGGGGAGTGTCCCAGTGGTAGAGCGTGACCATGGGTTTGATACCCGCGGCCAGCAGCTGGTCCACCAGCCGGTCGTAGAACCCGAGTCCCTCGGCGTTGACCGGGCCGCTGCCCTCAGGTTGGATCCGGGGCCAGGACAGGGAGAGCCGGTAGGAGTCCACGCCCAGGTCCTGCATCAGCGCGATGTCCTCCCCGAACCGGTGGTAGTGGTCGCAGGCCACATCGGCGGTATCGCCGTTGAGGATCCGGCCGGGCTGGTGGCTGAAGTCGTCCCAGCCGGAGGGGCCACGGCCGCCGTCGTCCACTGCGCCCTCAATCTGGAAGGCCGCCGTCGCCACGCCCAAGGAGAAGCCCTGCGGCAACCGGAGGGCCAGTTCCTGCGGTGTAAGCGTCATCAGCGGTCTCCCTCGACTTTGTGGGCCCAGCATCAGCATCTCACAAGTCTGGCTCTGCTTCGCGGGGCAGGGGCGACAGCGGCGAGGATGCCCTTATCACGCAAATTGGCTTTTGGTGCAGATATCCGGCATACTAGTTGAGTTGTTCAAGCGCTTCTTCGTGTCCCGATCGAGATAATGCTCGGTGCCAGGGTCCAAGTTGAAGCCCAAACATAACCCACCTTCCACTGGCTATACGGAAACGTGCGCGGACAGATCGCGACACGCCCGAGCGCGGGGGTCGGAGCTTCGGCGGATTGAGGAACCCGGATATGTCCGGATTCAGTCCGTTGGGAGAGCGGCTGGAAGCGCCGCACGCTGGAAAGCAGAACAGAGTACGTAAGTAGCGTTAGCCAACAGGGCTGGTACGCCGGGCGGTAAGCCGGCACAGCTCTATGTCAGGAAAGAGAGTCACGACGCCATGGCGGGACAAAAAATCCGCATCCGGCTGAAGTCATATGACCACGAGGTCATTGACGTTTCAGCCCGGAAGATCGTTGAGACGGTCACGCGCGCAGGCGCAACGGTCGTCGGCCCCGTGCCGTTGCCGACCGAGAAGAACGTGTACTGCGTTATCCGGTCGCCGCACAAGTACAAGGACAGCCGCGAGCACTTTGAAATGCGCACGCACAAGCGTCTGATCGACATCATCGACCCCACGCCGAAGGCTGTTGACTCGCTGATGCGTCTCGACCTGCCCGCCGACGTGAACATCGAAATCAAGCTGTAGGGAGGTGCTGAGAAAACTATGACCGCGACCCGTAATGTAAAGGGCATCCTGGGCACGAAGCTCGGCATGACCCAGGTCTGGGACGAAAACAACCGCCTCGTGCCGGTGACCGTCGTCCAGGCTGACTCCAACGTCATCACCCAGCTGCGCAATGCAGCTGTTGATGGTTACACCGCCGTCCAGATCGGCTACGGCCAGATCGACCCCCGCAAGGTCACCAAGCCGCTGGCTGGTCACTTTGAAAAGGCCGGTGTCACCCCCCGCCGCCATGTCGTCGAGCTGCGTACCGCAGACGCCGACTCCTATGCCCTCGGCCAGGAGCTCTCCGTGGAGATCTTCGAAGCCGGCCAGAAGATCGACGTCGTCGGTACTTCAAAGGGTAAGGGTTTTGCTGGTGTTATGAAGCGTCACGGCTTCCACGGTGTCGGTGCCTCGCATGGTGCCCACAAGAACCACCGCAAGCCCGGTTCCATCGGTGGCGCATCCACCCCCAGCCGCGTTTTCAAGGGCGTGCGCATGGCCGGCCGTATGGGCGGCGTCCGCCACACCACGCTGAACCTCACGGTTCACGGCGTTGACGCCGAGAAGTCGCTGCTGCTCATCAAGGGCGCCGTTCCCGGCGCCCGCGGCCAGGTCGTCCTCGTACGCACCGCCGTGAAGGGAGCATAGTCCAATGGCTAACACTGTCAAGGTTGATCTGCCTGCAGAGATCTTCGACGTTCAGACCAACGTGCCGCTGCTGCACCAGGTCGTCGTTGCCCAACTCGCTGCTGCCCGCCAGGGTACGCACAAGACCAAGACCCGCGCCGAGGTTTCCGGTGCCGGCCGCAAGCCGTTCAAGCAGAAGGGCACCGGCCGCGCCCGTCAGGGTTCCATCCGTGCCCCTCACATGACCGGCGGTGGCGTTGTCCACGGTCCGACCCCGCGTGACTACTCCCAGCGCACCCCCAAGAAGATGAAGGCTGCTGCCCTGCGCGGCGCCCTGTCCGACCGGGCACGCAACGGGCGTATCCATGTGATTGCGGAACTGGTTGCCGGCACCAAGCCGTCCGCCAAGGAAGCACAGACGGCTCTGCGGTCCCTCTCGGACCGCAAGAACCTGCTGGTCGTCATCGAGCGCGCCAACGATGTTGCCGCATTGTCCGTGCGTAACCTCACGGATGTTCATGTTCTGTACGCAGACCAGCTGAACACCTACGACGTGCTGGTTTCCGACGACGTCGTCTTCACCAAGGCTGCCTACGAGGCTTTCGTCTCCGGCAACGCAGCCCTGGAGGCTTTCGCTTCCGGTGCAGGTGTGCTCGAGGTTGACGCTGATGCTGCACAAGCCACCGAGGAGGACGCCAAGTGAGCGCCGCCACCATCAAGGATCCGCGCGACGTCGTCATTGCACCCGTCGTCTCGGAAAAGAGCTACGGCTTGATCGACGAAGGTAAGTACACCTTCCTGGTCGACCCCCGCTCGAACAAGACCGAGATCAAGCTGGCCGTGGAGAAAATTTTCTCCGTCAAGGTCGACTCGATCAACACCATCAACCGTGCCGGTAAGCGCAAGCGCACCAAATTCGGATGGGGACAGCGCAAGAACACCAAGCGCGCAATCGTGTCCCTCAAAGAAGGCACGATCGACATCTTCGGCGGTCCGCTTTCATAAGCGGAGACCACTTTAACGAGGAAATGAATCATGGGAATCCGTAAATACAAGCCGACAACCCCGGGCCGTCGCGGCTCGAGCGTTGCCGACTTCGCAGAAATCACGCGTACGACGCCGGAGAAGTCTCTGGTCCGTCCGCTCCCCAAAAAGGGTGGCCGTAACAACACCGGTCGTATCACGACGCGTCACAAGGGTGGTGGCCACAAGCGCCAGTACCGCCTGATTGACTTCCGTCGCCACGATAAGGACGGTGTTGACGCCCGCGTTGCCGAGATCGAATATGATCCCAACCGCACCGCGCGCATTGCGCTGCTGCACTACGTTGATGGCACTAAGCGTTACATCATCGCTCCGAACAAGCTCAAGCAGGGGGACTTCGTTGAGGCCGGCGCCAGCGCCGACATCAAGCCGGGGAACAACCTGCCGCTGCGCAACATCCCGGTGGGTACTGTTATCCACGCTGTGGAGCTGCGTCCCGGGGGCGGGGCCAAGATGGCCCGCTCCGCCGGAGCATCAACCCAGCTCGTTGCCAAGGAAGGCCGCTTCGCCCAGCTGCGACTGCCCTCCGGTGAAATCCGCAACGTCGACGTGCGCTGCCGCGCCACGATCGGCGAGGTCGGCAACGCTGAGCAGTCCAACATCAACTGGGGCAAGGCCGGCCGTAACCGCTGGAGGGGCATCCGCCCCACCGTGCGTGGTGTGGCCATGAACCCGGTTGACCACCCTCATGGTGGTGGTGAAGGTAAGACCTCCGGTGGTCGTCACCCGGTCAACCCGAACGGTAAGCCCGAGGGCCGTACCCGC